>JAKSDN010000032.1 GCA_022360075.1 Kiloniellales bacterium
AGTTGAAGTAGCGCTCCGGATAGCGCTTGCCGAAGTCGATCACCTGGGTCGGACGGCCGAGGTCGGCGGTGCAGACGACGATGTCGTCGTGGCCGCTCTCGGCGAGCTTGAGCAGCGTGCGCCCGGTGGAAAGCTGGGGCGAGAGCGCCAGCGAGCCGGCCATGTCCCAGGATTTCTCGTCGAAGTCCTGGGTGACCGTGCTGTCTTCCGGGATCTCTCGGATCTGGCTGTGCTGCTGGTAGAGATCGCTCGCGCTCATGGCCTCAGCCTTCCTCGATCTCGGCTAGAGCCCGCGCCTTGTCGGCCGGACCCAGGAAGCCCAGGTGCCACTGCCAGGTGCCTTCCATGAAGCCGACGCCCTTGCCGGCGACGGTATCGGCCAGCACAACGCTCGGCCGTCCGTCCGGCTCGTTCAGGGCCGTGCTCAGCGCGGCGAAGGTCTGGTCCAGGTCGTGGCCGTCGTCCAGATGCAGGACGCGCCACCCGAAGGCCGCCCACTTCTCGTCGAGCGGCCGCGTGTCCATGATGTCGGCCGTCGCGCCGTCGGAGCCGACCTTGTTGATGTCGACGATGCCCACCAGGTTCTCGAGGGCGAAGTTCGGCGCCGAGACGGCCGCTTCCCAGACCTGGCCTTCGGTCATCTCGCCATCGCCCATCAGGCAGACCACGCGCGCCGGCGAGCCGCGCCGCTTCAGGCCGAGCGCCATGCCGACCGAAACCGAAAGGTTGTGACCGATGGAGCCGGACGAGAAGTCGACGCCCGGCACCTTGCGCATGTCCGGATGGTCGCCCAGCGGGCTGCCCAGGCGGGTGTAGTCCTCCAGCCAGCCGCTGTCGAAGAAGCCGAGATCGGCGAGCACCGGATAGAGTGCGATCGCCGCGTGGCCCTTGCCCATGGTGAAGCGGTCGCGGTCGGCCCATCGCGGCTCGTCGGGGCGCGTGTGCAGGAGCTGGTAGTAGAGCACCGTCAGGATCTCGGCGATCGAGAAGGCCGAGCCGTAGTGGCCGGAGCCGCAGACGTCGGTCTGATTGACCACCTCGCGCCGGATCAGCTTGGCTTTGTCGCGAAGCAGGTCGGGACTGGCTTGATGCGGGCTTCTGGACAAGGGCCGGATCTCTCTCGCGCTCGCTAGTGGATGTGCATGCCGCCGTTGACGTCGATCGTCGCCCCGGTGACGTAGGCCGAGAGATCGGATGCCAGGAACAGGCAGATGTCGGCGACGTCCTGCGGCTGGCCGAGGCGGCCGAGCGGAATTGACCGGGTGATCTCGGCCTTACGCCCCTCGGTCAGCAGACCGCCGGTGATGTCCGTCTCGATCAGGCCCGGCGTAACGGCGTTGACCCGGATGCCGTGGGGGCCCAGTTCGCGGGCCATCGCCCGCATCAATCCGAGGATGCCGGCCTTGGCGGCGCTGTAGTGCGGCCCGCCGAAGATTCCGCCGCCGCGCTGCGCCGAGACGCTGGAGACGCAGATGATCGAGCCGCTGCCGCGCTCGCGCATCGTGGGCACGACCGCTTGCGACAGCTGCAATGTGCCGCGCAAGTTGACGTCCGTGACCGCGTCGTAGTCGTCCGGCTTGATCTCCATCAGCTTGAGCGGCTGGGTGATGCCGGCGTTGTTGACCAAGATGTCGATCGGGCCGAGCTGTTCGGCGATCCGTGCGACGGCCCGGGTGCAGGCATCGCGATCGGCGACGTCGCAGGCGAGGCCTAGATGACCCTCGCCGAGGCCTTCGGCGGCCGTGATAGCGTTGCTCTCGTCAAGGTCCAGAATAGCGACCTTCGCGCCTTGCGCGACCATCGCCCGCGCGCTGGCCAGGCCGATCCCGCGTTTCGAGGCCGCGCCGCTGACCGCGGCGACCTTGCCTTGGAGCATGCATCCTCCCTCGCCCGGCCGGGTAGCGTCTCTGGGCGCCCAGGCCGGTTCTTCTGCTTAGGCAACAGCTAGGGCCGGGCCGCCGCCTTGACAAACGCGAACTTCTATCGGTTTGATGAATTTTCTTCAGGAGTCATCGATGCCTTGGCGCCCTAGCATGCGCGGCCTTGCCGCTTTCGACGCCGTCATGCGGACGGGCAGTTTCGCGGCTGCGGCGGATGAGCTCAACGTCACGGCGTCCGCCGTTTCCCATCGTATCAAGGGGCTGGAGGCTTTCCTCGGAGTCCAATTGTTTAATCGCGTTCATCGACAGGCGACCCCGAGCGAGGCGGCGATCGAATACCACGCCCACATCGGCCGGGCCTTTGCCGACATCGAGCGTGCCACCGTGCGGCTCGTGTCGATGAGCCGGGAGGACGCCCTTTTCGTCCACGCCTCGCCGACTTTCGCCACGCAATGGCTGATGCCGCGGCTCAGCGGGTTTTTCCAGGCTTATCCCGAGTTGGACGTGCGTGTCACCGCGACCCCGCAGCCGGCCGACCCCGAGAAGGACGACATCGACGTCGATATCCGCTACGGCGACCGCTACGGGCCCGGCATCGTCGCCGAGCCGCTCTGCGAGGAATGGGTGATCCCGATGGCGAGCCCGTCCCTGTTCGCCGGCGGTGGCGCCGACGGACTCGACCTGCTTCGGCGGGAGACGTTGATTCACTCGACGAAATGCCTGGTGCAGTGGTCCGACTGGCTGGCGCGCTACGCCCCCGACCTGGCACTCGATCTGACGCGCGGCCCGAAGTTCGATCGCTCGTTCCTCTCCATCGGGACGGCGAAGGATGGCCTGGGCGTCTGCCTGGAGAGCACGCTACTGAGCTTTCCGGATTTGGAAAGCGGCGCCCTGGTCCCTCTGTTCGGCATGCAAGGCATCGCCATCAAGGGGCACTACCTGGCCGTGCCGCGCCAGAAGCGAGGGTTGGACAAGATCCTGCATTTCCGGCGCTGGCTGCGCGCGGAGCTGGAGCGAGCCTCGAATTGGGTCACGCCGCTCCTGTCCGATAGTCCATGAGCGGGGAGACCGTCCGCTCCCGATCCCGCATCGCGGTAAGAGACGATCGGCGAGATGAGAGCCTGCGCGTCACGCTACGGTCAAGCTGGTCGTCGATCTGGCCCCGGTCAGTCTGTGTCCTTCGATGAGTCTTATCCAAGACCGCTGTAATTCGGCGCCAGACCAGGCCGTGGCCAGGGCAGGGCGATCAGCCGGCCGCTGCCGGAAAGCGTGATGAAGGCGGTCTCGAGGCCTTTGCCGCCGAAGCAGATGTTGGTCGGCAGAGGATCGGGCAACTTGACGAATTCGGTCTTTGAACGGCCGGGTGAGACGATGGTGATGCCGCCGCTGATCAACGTGCCGATGCAGATCCTGCCGTCTGCTTCCACGGCAAGCGAGTCGAAGATCTGGTAGCCGGGCAGGCCGACGACCAGCGCGCCGCCGTTGGGCGATGGCCAGTCCTGCTTGCGAATCCGGCCCGGCGCTGTGACCTCGAAGGCCCACAAGCGCGCCGTCTGGGATTCGGCGACATAGAGGCGTTTGCCATCGGGCGACAGGCCGATCCCGTTGGGCGTGACCATCGGGAAGATGACCCGCTCGATAGCGCTTCCGTCGGCCTTGGCGTAGTACACGGCGCCACGATCGATCGTGCGCTCCCGGTACTTGCCGAGATCGGTGAACCAGAAGCCGCCCGCGCTGTCGAAGACGATGTCATTGGGACCGTTGAGCGGTCCGGCCTCGCTCCCCGTGTAGAGCACCTCGACGGCGCCGCTTTTCAGATCGACCCTTTCGATCCGGCCGCCGTCGTAGGTTGCGTCCGCAACAGTGGGGGCGGGCCGCAACACCCCCCGGTCTTCGATCCAGTCGAAGCCACCGTTGTTGCAGACATAGGCTCGGCCATCGGGCCCGATGGCCAAACCGTTCGGGCCGCCGCCGAGCCGGGCAACCTCGGCTTTCGCGCCATCCGCTGCGACGCGGGTCAGAGTCCCGCGGGCGATCTCGACAAGCAAGACCGAGCCGTCGGCCATCGCCACGGGTCCTTCCGGAAACCGCAGGCCGGCGGCAAGCGCGCTCGCCTGAGCCGGGAGCGGTTCGAGCCGGTCGTTCTCAAGCGCCATCCCGGTTTTCCATGACCTTTGGCCGATCAGCTTCCATAACGAACCTGCCGCGCGTTCCTTTCAAGTTTCTCGGCTTTCGCCCGCGCCAGCGTATGGGCGAGATCGGCTATGAAGTCGTCGATGATGGCGCCGTGCCTGAAGTTGAGCAGCAGGTTCAAGCCGGGCGGATCGACCAGAGGACCGAACTGCCATCCTTCGGCCGCCATGGCGTCGCGCAGCGCGGCCATGGCGAAGGTTCCGTCACCGCCGATGCCTACGATACCGGCCATCGGACAGCCGAGGACGTGAACGCCGTCGAGCTTGGCGATCTCGGCGACAAGGCGGCGCCTGACGTGCAGGATCGCCTCGACCCGCTCGCAGTAGCCTTCGTAGCCAAGGTAGTTCATCACCGCCCAGGCGGAGGCGACGGCGCCGCCCGGCCGCGAGCCGGCGACGGTCATCGTCGTGAACTCGCCGCTCGGCCAGTCGCTGAACGAGAAGTGCTGAAAGCGGGACAGCGCCGCGTCACACAAGAGCAGCAGCGAGGCGCCCCGACTGGTGTAGCCGTACTTGTGGAGGTCGGCCGAAATGGAGGTGACACCGGGAACGGAGAAGTCGAACGCCGGCACCGGCTCGCCCAGGTCTTGGGCGAAGGGGAGGAAGAAGCCGCCGACGCAGGCATCGACGTGCAGCCAAAGCCGGTGTTCGCGCGCCACTTCGGCCAGCTCGGCGATCGGATCGACACTGCCGATCGGATAGGCCGGCGCCGAGCCGACGATCATGATCGTGTTCTCCGTAATGGCGGCGGTCATGGTCGCAGGGTCGGCGCGAAAGCCCGAATCGGTCGGGACGCGTACGACGCGCAGCCCCAGCATCTCGGCGGCCTTGTTGAAGGCGGCGTGGCAGGTTCGGGTAACGACGATCTCCCCGGGACCCCGCACGGGCCGCTCGGCTCGTGCCCAGTCCCGGGCGGTCTTGACGGCCAGGACGATGCTCTCCGTACCGCCGGACGTGATGGTGCCGCCGGCTCCCTCCGGCGCGTTCAACAGCTCGAGCCCCATCGCGACGACCTCCTCGGCCATCGTCGGCAGGCTGGGGTAGAGAAGGTTGCCGTAGAGGAGATTGTCGCCCTGGAACAGGCTGTAGGCTTCCCAAGCAACGTTCGCCACATCCTCGCCCGCGTTGTAGGAGGCCTTGAGGTTCCGGAGGTCGTTCCAGTCGAGATCGCCGGCGCGACGCCGGTTCAGCTCCTCGCGCAGATCCGACCAGGATCGACCCTCTCGGGCGAATCTCCGATTGCTTGCGACGCGGTCTCCCAAATCCTCATCTCCTGGTTTGCGATGGCTTGGGCTATCGCGACCTCTCACGGGCGGAAGGCCGCTTGGTCGATCCCATCGGGTATCGCTGTCCGGTTCTTTTTGATATATCATAATGGTGTTGTCAAATCGCTGTCGCCCATTCGGTTCATGGTGCCTCAAAAAATATCTGATATATAAATAGTTAATGGCAAACACTCATGGCCCAACGAGATCCGATAAGCTGATGAAAATTTTGCTATCACATAATTGTTGCGAGACAGTGCTTCTGGTGTTACCGAATTAGACGCTACCGCCTCGCGGCCATCGCTTGCGTCGGAAGCGGATGGCGAGGCATCGCGTGTGGGAGAGGCATGGCAACCGACCTGTCACTGGCGACGATCGAGCCGCCTGATCTGGATGCCGCTCCGGTTCGTCGGGGGATGGCCCCTCCTTCGCAGGGCGTGGGTGACCGTGTCGAGGTTCGCGGTCTCTCGAAGCACTTCGGGCCTGTCGTTGCGATTGACGACGTGTCGTTCGATCTCGGCCCCGG
>JAKSDN010000804.1 GCA_022360075.1 Kiloniellales bacterium
AATAAGAGGGCGCCGAATCGCGATGTCGGCCAGAAAGTCAGCGGCCCGAGCAAGATTTGAAGAACGAACGGAGATCTCCTGAACCTTGTTGGGGCGCTCACCGCAGATGCCCCAACTCCAGGTACTCCGGTGAGCGCATCTCCTGCAGACGGCTGACGGTGCGCTCGAACTCGAGCGCGCCGTCGCCCTCGGGGTAGAGCCGCTCGGGCGGGGTCTCGGCGGAGAGGATGAGCTTGACCCGGTGCTCGTAGAGCGCGTCGATCAAGGTCATAAAGCGGCGCGCGACGTCGCGCTTGGCCGGCGAGAGCTTGGGCACGCCGGAGAGGATCAGGGTGTGGAACTCGCCGGCGATCATCAGGTAGTCGCCGGCGCCGAGCGGGCGGTCGCAGAGCTCCTCGAAGGAAAAGCGCGCCACGCCGCGCGCGGTCAACGGGATCTCCAGCTTGCGGCCCTTGAATTCGATCTCGCTGCTGGTGGGCTCGGCGCCCTCGGTGAGCCGCCCGAAGGCCTCGTCCAACGCGCGGCTGGCGCGCGGGCCGAGCGGCGCGTGGTAGACCGAGATGTCCTTCAGGCGCTGCTGGCGATAGTCGCGGCCGCTGTCGAGCTGCATGATGTCGAGCCGCTCCTTCATCAAGGCGATGAAGGGCAGGAAGCGGTCGCGCTGCAGGCCGCCGCTGTAAAGGCTGTCGGGCGCCCAGTTCGAGGTCGCCACCACCACGACGCCCAGTTCGAAGAGCGTGCCGAACAGGCGGCCGAGGATCATGGCATCGGCGATGTTGACGACGTGGAACTCGTCGAAGCAGAGCAGCCAAGCCTCGCCGACCAGGTCGCCCGCCAGTTCCGGCAGCGGGTCGGCCTTGCTGCCCTTGGTCTCTTGGCGCCAGTGGTGCAGCCGCTCGTGGGTCTCCTGCATGAAGGCGTGGAAATGCACCCGGCGCTTGCGCTCGACCGGCGCGGTCGCGAAGAACAAGTCCATGAGCATGGACTTGCCGGTGCCCACGCCGCCGTAGAGGTAGAGGCCCTGCGGCGGATCGACCCGACGCCGGCCGAGGCCCAGGCGCTCCTTCCAGCCGCCGCGCCCGCTCGTCGGCTCGTAGTGCTTGAGGGCGTTGTGCAGGGACTGCAGCTTTTCCGCGGCGAGCTGCTGACTGGGATCGGGCTGCAGAGCGCCCTCACGTCGCTGCACGCGATAGGACCAGAGCGGGCCTTCGGGATCGAGGGCGGGTGCCGTTGCGGTCTCGGACATGGGCGCGGCGGTTAGGCGGGCCAGGTCGATCGAGCGCTCGAGACTGCCAGCGCCGCTCGGCGCCCGGCTTCAGAAATGGTAGTAGGCCGAAAACAGGATGTCGTGCGAGGTGTAGTCGTCGGAGGAGATCACTTCGCC
>JAKSDN010001414.1 GCA_022360075.1 Kiloniellales bacterium
GCCTCGGATGTATTCCCAAAGCATCACGCCGATACCCCCGGCGCCGACGATGCCGACGACGGTGGCCGAGCGGACATTGGACTCGAAGCGATAGAGGGAGAAGGAGATCCAGAGCGGCAGAACCTGCGGGATCACGCCGAATACGATCTCCTGGATCTTGGTGGCACCGGTCGCCCGGATGCCCTCGACGGGCCGCGGGTCGATGGCTTCCACGGCCTCGGAAAAGAGCTTGGCCAGGATGCCGGTGGTATGCACCCAGAGCGCCAGCACCCCGGCGAAGGGGCCGAGCCCGACGGCGACCACGAAGAGCATGGCGAAGACCATCTCGTTGATCGCGCGGGCCGCGTCCATCAGTCGGCGCACCGGGTGATAGACCCACCAGGGCGCGATGTTCTCGGCCGAAAGCACGCCGAAGGGAATGGCGCAGACGACCGCCAGCACCGTGCCCCAGATCGCGATCTGCACGGTGATGATCATCTGCTCGAGATAGCTCGGCCACTGGTGAAAGTCCGGCGGGAAGAAGCCGGCGGCGAACTCGGCCATGTTGCCGCTGTAGGCCACGAGGTCGAAGGGGCGCATCTCCGCGCCCTCCCACGACCACATGAGCGCGACGAAGAACAGGCCCCAGCAGATCGCGCTCGTGGCGCTGCGCTTGAGGTCGCGGGGCGGAAGCTGCACGGACGGGGCGCTCTGGCTCGTGTCGCTCGCCACTTGGAGGGTGGGGGATTTGATGGCTCGTCTCCGAAACGCGAACGAGGCGGCGCGGCTCTCGCCGCCGCGCCGCCTCGCGGGTTCTCTTAGTCGGTCGCGGTCGCGCCGGCCAGCACCTTCAGCGTGGCGAGCTCGGCCTCGATCTCTCCTACCTTTTTGGCTTTCTCGTCGGCGTCGAGCCGGTCGTCGGCCTCGAGCTTCAGCTTGTCGCGGAAAAGCTGGAGCTGGCGGATCGGATAGAGCTGAGCATCCGAGGAATCGCGAAACGGCGCCCACTGCAGTCCGGCGAGGATCTCTTTCTCGTTCTCGACGTCGGTGCCCAGGCGACCGTAAGCCAGGAAGAAGGCCTTGAGCCTCATGCGCATCTCCTCCGGCAGGTTCTTGCGATAGACGATCGGGTCGGAGGGGATCAGCGGCGACTGCCAGATGACCTTGACGTTCTCGCGCGCCTTCGGGTTGGTCTTCGCCAGGCGGCGCAGGTTCTCGGTGTTGTTGGTGGCGAAGTCGACCTGCTTGTTGGCGACCGCGATCGAGTTGGTCTCGTGGCTGGCGTTGCGCACGGCCTTGTAGCAATCGCTCGGCGTGACGTTGTTCTGGGCGAAGACGTAGTAGCTGGGCACCAGGAAGCCCGAGGTGGAATTCGGGTCGCCGTTGCCGAAGACCAGCGACTTGTCGCAGCTCAGCACGTCTTCCAGCTTGTTGATCGGGCTGTCCTTGTGCGCCAGCAGCAGCGACCAGTAGCCGGGATTGCCGTCGACGTCGACGGTCTGCACGAAGACCTCGCCGCCGGCGCGGTCGACGGCCTCCATGGCCGACTTGTTGCCGAACCAGGCGAGGTCGACCTTGTCGAAGCGCATGGCCTCGATCACGCCGGCGTAGTCCGGCGCGAAGAAGGCCTTCACCTCGAGGCCGAGCTTTTTGCTCATGTCCTCGATGAAGGGGTCCCAGATGGTCTTGAGGTTCTGCGTCGATTCGGTGGAGATGATGCCGAAGTTCAGTGTCTTCATCTCTTCGGCGGCCGCGCTGCCGGCCATCAGCATGGTGGCCGCGACCGCAGTGGCCCGGGCGAACTTGGTGATCATCGAGGGTTTCTCCTTTGATCTACGAGGTAAGGGCCGCCGCCGGCAGCCCCATTTCGAAATCTCCGTGCCTAGCCGTGCGCCAAGGCAGCCGTCGAGGGCACGCTCGGCGCCGGCTCCAGCGGCTCCGGCGCGAAGGTCTCGTCCATGACCAGCTCTTCGCTGTCGGCGCCGTAGAGCTCGCGTAGAAAGGCCGCGTTCAGCGCCTCGCTCGTGCCGTCGTAGACGATCTTGCCGTCCCGCAGCGCGATCGTGCGCGGGCAATAGCGCATGGCGTAGGCGACTTGGTGCAGCGAGACGACCACCGTGATGCCGTCTTCGCGATTGATGCGCGCCAGGTTATCCATGACCCGCCGCGCGGATTCGGGATCGAGCGAGGCGATCGGCTCGTCGGCCAGGAGCACTTCGGCGCGCTGAACCAGGGCGCGGGCGATCGCGCCGCGTTGCTGCTGGCCGCCGGAGAGAGTCGAGGCGCGCTGGGCGGCATAGCCATCCATGCCGACCCGCTTCAAGGCCTCCATGGCCAGGACCTTCTCGCTACGGCTGAACAGTCCGAGCGTGCCGCGCCAGGCCGGGATGCGGCCGAGCACGCCGAGCACGACGTTCGTCAGCAGGGGCAGGCGGCCGACCAGGTTGAACTGCTGAAAGATGACCGCGATGCGCGCCCTGAGCTGCCGCACGTTCCGGTTCAGACGCCCATCGCTCTGGACGGTATCGCCCAGCACGTGGATCGCGCTTTTGGCGGCGTCGGAGTCGGCCGTCTCGAGGCCTGAGATGAGCCGCAGGAGAGTGGACTTTCCCGATCCGGAAGCACCGATCAAGGCCACCATCTCGCCCGGCTGAACGGTGAAGGAGACGTTGTCCAAAGCCTTGTTTCTGCGAAAGCTCTTGCTGAGCCGATTGACCTCGATCGAGGGCCCCATGCCGCTCCCCTGCTACTTCTCGGGCCTCTCTTAGGAGCTTTCCTTGACCCGTCCGTGACAGAAACGTTGAGGAATTGTTAAGGCCGACCGGCTATCCACAAGCGGTTTGCCTAGCCCTTCGATGGTTTCACCTGGCCGTGCGACCAATGCCCGAATTGATTGAAATCGCAGGGAAAGCGGTGTCTTCTTAGGGCTGCAAGGCCAGGGATTCCAAACCGTCATGTTGCAGAGCTATCGCAGGCCCGTCGGCACCGAGGGCCGCGGCCGGGTTGGCGCCGGGGCGCGCGTCGAAGCGGCTGCGCGCGGCCTCCTTGGTGCGCCGGTTCGTGGCGTCCGGCGAGCGGCACTTGTGCTCGCCTTGTGGGTCTCGATCGCCGTGGCCGGCGCGGTGCCGGCGGTCCGGGCGGCGAGCGACGTGGCGGTCCGTGCGGCGGTTGAAGAGGTCTTCGCTGACTCGGCGATCCAAACCGAGATCCCGCAAGCGAGGGGCGTCGTCCGGGCTGAAGTGCGTCCGCCGCTCCAGGCTCCCGACGGCCTCTCAGAGGTCGCGCGTTTTCTGTTTTGGGTTCTGGTGCTGGCTGGGGCCGGCCTCGTCGTCTTCTTCATCGCCCAAGCGCTGCCGGAATCGCTGCGCTTGAGGCGCAAAGCCGCGAGCGAGGCAGAAGAGCGGCGAGAAGCCGTCAATGACGGCGCCCTGTCCAGCCTCGAGGATGCGTTGCGCCAGGCGGACCGCCTCGCGAAGGAAGGGCGAGCGGGCGAAGCCGTGCACCTGCTGCTTCTGGCCAGCCTGGCGTTGCTGCGGCAGCGGGTCGAGCCCGAGCCGCCTCTGTCCTGGACCAGCCGCGAGGTTCTGCGCGCGATAAGTCTGCCGGAACAAGCTGGACAATCGCTGTCGCGCCTGGTCGGCACGACGGAGATCAGCCGCTTCGGTGGGCGCGTCTGCAGCCAAGAGAGCTACCTCGATTGCCGCCGCAGCTACGAGACCTTCGTGGCCGCCCTCGAAACGCCTTCATGAACGACAGCCGCCCCACCTTCAGCGGTCGAGCCGTGGCCTGGCTTCTGGCGATCGGCCTCCTGTCTTTCGCGGGCGCCGCCTACTTCATGGCGACGAGCGAAAGCCGCGAGGCGGAGCGCTCCGCCGGAAGCAACAGCTATTCCGTCTCGGCTCTCGGTCACAAGGCCTTTGCCGAGACCCTGCGGCGGCTGGAAATCCCGGTCCTGGTCAGCCGCGGCCAGTCGGCTCTGCGCGCCGGCGACCAGAGCCTGCTGGTGATCGCGGAGCCCCTGCCGAGCGCTGCGTCCGGGGACGGCCCGGTCCTCTTCGACCTCGCCGGGGCCGCGCAGGTGCTGGTGTTTCTCCCGAAATGGCAGGGAATCAGGGACACGCGCAAGCCGCAATGGATCGCGGCGGCCAGGCTCCAACCGCTCGAGCAGGTCAAGGCGGTGCTCGCGGCCCTCGATCCGAGCGCGCGCCTGGCGCGCGTCGAAGGCGAGATCGAGTGGCGCCGCAACCCTTTCGGTGTCATCCCCGATCTGGCTTCGCCGCAGCTCATGACCTCCGATCGCCTGCAGCCGGTCCTGTCCGGCCCGCAGGGCATGCTGGTCGGGGAGTTGCGCGACGGCGACCGGCGGATCTGGATCGTCTCCGATCCGGACCTGATCTCGAACCACGGCCTCGGCCGAAGCGACAACGCGATTCTCGCGGTTCTCCTGGTCGAGGACCTCCGGCCGCCCGGCGGCTCCGTGATCATCGACGAGACCGTCCATGGCTTTCGCGCGGCACGCAGCCTCTTGCTCGCGCTCTTCGAGTTTCCCTATGTCGTGGCCACGCTCCAGTTTGCGGTGGCGGTCGTCATTCTCCTCTGGGCGGCCACGGCCCGCTTCGGCGCGCCGCTACCCGCGCGCCGCGCCCTGGTCTTGGGCAAAGTCGGCTTGGTCGAGAACACGGCCCGACTGCTGCACAGTGGGGGGCACGCGCGGGAGCTCTTGAGGCGCTATCTGAGCGCGACGATCCGCGATGCCGGGCGCCGTCTGCACGCGCCCCGGCGGGCCGACCCGCGGGCGCAGATCGACTGGCTCGATCGAGTTGGCCGCAGCCGGGGCGCCGCAGCGAGCCTCGGCGACCTCGAACGGAAAGTGGCCACCTTGCTGTCGGAGCCGCAGGTTTCCGACGCGCAGCTTCTCGAAGCCGCGCAGAGCCTCTATTCATGGAAGCAGGAGATCGTGCATGGATCTGGAAGCCATCCAATCCGTCAGCCATCGCCTGAGGGAGCAGATCGGTAAGACCGTCGTCGGTCAGGACGGCGCCATCGATCTCTTGCTCGTGTGTCTGCTCGCCGAAGGGCATATCCTGCTCGAGGGCGTGCCCGGCACCGCGAAGACCCTGCTGGCCCAGTCCTTCGCAGCCGCGCTCTCGCTCGAGTTCGGCCGCATCCAGTTCACCCCGGACTTGATGCCGGGCGACGTCGTCGGCACCAACCTGTTCAACTTCCAGAACAACCAGTTCGTCCTGACCAAGGGGCCGATCTTCACGCAGTTCCTGCTTGCCGACGAGATCAACCGTACGCCGCCCAAGACCCAGGCCGCGCTGCTCGAGGCCATGCACGAGCGCGCGGTGACGATCGATGGCCGCAGCCACGACCTCGGCAGCGTCTTCCTCGTGGTCGCCACGCAGAATCCGATCGAGCAGCAGGGCACCTATCCCCTGCCGGAGGCCCAGCTCGACCGCTTCCTGTTCAAGCACGTGATGCCCTATCCGAGCCAGGAGGAGGAGATCGCCGTGGTCGCGCGCCACGGCCACCGCACGACCATGCCGCAGCTCCGCGATTTCGGTGTCGAGCGGGTCGCTGGCGTCGCCGAGCTCGAAGGGATGCGCCGGGCGGTCGAAGGCATCCGCCTGTCGGAGCAGATCATCGCCTACATCGTGGACATCGTCCGGCGCACGCGCGAGCATCCCTCGCTCGACTTCGGGGCCTCGCCGCGCGCGGCAACCATGGTCGCCTCGGCGGCGCGCGCCCTCGCGGCCCTGAACGGCCGCGACTACGTGATCCCGGACGACGTCAAGTTCCTGGCGGGACCGGCGCTGCGCCATCGCGTCGTGCTGGCGCCCGGCGCCGAGATCGAAGGGCTCTCCGCCGACCAGATCGTCGAACAGGTGCTCGAACAGGCACCGGCGCCGCGCTGATGCGACCGACGCCGATCGCCGTCGCGCTCTTCGGGACCGGCGTGTTGCTCTCGGTTCTGCTGATCCTGCTCGACGAGGCGCTTTGGCCCTTGACGCTGGCCTATCTGGGCTTTGCCCTCTTCGTCCTCGGCGCCGACGCGATCCTCGCCCCGCGTCCGGGCCTGCTGGCTGTGGCGGTCGACCCCCCGCCGCTGCTCTACATCGGCGATCGCGGTGCGCTTGGCCTTCGCTTTCTGCTGCCGGCGACCCGATCCGGCGTCGCGCTGGAAGGGCTCTGCGATGTCGGTGCGCTGCTCGAGCCGCCTGCGCCTGCCCGTTGGGAGCTTCGCGGCGGAGAAGAGCTGCAGGTCAGCCTGCCGTTGGTGCCCCGGCGCCGCGGCAAGGCCGAGGTGCACAGGCTTTGGCTGCGCTGGCGCGGTCCCTTCGGACTGATGGCCCGGTGGAAAGTGCTGTCGATCGCCGCGGAGATCCCGGTCGTTCCGAATACCCGCCTGGTCAGGGAGGCGGCGCTTCGCTTCGCCTCGCGCGATGCGCTCTTCGGGCTGAAGGCCCAGAGCCAACAGGGCGAGGGTACCGAGTTCGAGGCGCTGCGCGACTACGTGCCGGGGCTGGACCACCGCTCGATCGACTGGAAGCACTCCGCGCGCCACCGTTCGCTCGTTTGCAAGGAGTTCCGGGTCGAGCGCAATCACCAGATCCTGCTGGCCTTCGACACCGGCCAGCTCATGAGCGAGCCCCTGGGCGGCATCCCGCGCCTCGACCACGCGGTCAACGCGGGGCTGCTGCTCGCCCACACCTCGCTTCGGGTCGGCGACCGGGTCGGCGTCTTCGGCTTCGACTCGGCGGTTCGGCTGACGGTCGATCCGGTGGGCGGCTCGCAGAACTTCTGGCGGGTCCAGCGGGCCTCGGCCGAGCTGGCGTATCGCCACGAGGAGACGAATTTCACGCTTGGGCTGGCCAACCTTCTGGGACGCCTGAAGCGCCGTTCGCTGGTGATCCTGATGACCGAGTTCGTCGACACCGTAACCGCCGAGCTCATGGTCGAGAACCTCGAGCGTTTGGCGGCACGGCACATGGTGGTGTTCCTGACGCTGCAGGACCCTGACCTGCTCGAGGCGCTGGAGCGTCCGCCTCGCGACCTCTCGGACATGGCGCGCTCGGCGATCGCCGACGACTTCAACCGCGACCGCCAGGTGGTCTTCGAGCGTTTGCGCCGCTTCGGCGTGTCCTGCCTCGACGTGCCGAAGGAGCAGATCGGCAGCGCGCTCGTGAACCGCTATCTTCAGATCAAGCGCAAGGAGCTCATCTGACTTTGTCCAAGTTCGTCCTGCGCAGCTACGAGTTCCGCCGCGAGCGCGAGCAGACCTGGCGCGAGCTCGAAGCCCTGATCGGAGAGGCGGAGTCGGGCGGTCTGCGCAGCCTCTCCGCGGCCAAGCTGCTGCGCCTGCCGAACCTCTATCGGGCGACCATCTCCTCGCTCTCGGTCGCGCGCAGCATCTCGCTCGACCGGAACGTGGTGGCCTATCTCGAGAGCCTGGCCGCGCGCGCCTACTTCATCGTCTATGGCACGCGGACCAATTTGGTCGACGCCGTGCTCGACTTCTTCCGGCGCGGCTTCCCGGCTGCGGTCCGCGCGGCACGCTGGCACATCTTGTTGGCGGCACTCGTCATGGCCTTGGGCGGGGTGACCGCCTTCGTGCTGACCTTGCAGAGCCAGGACTGGTTCTACAGCTTCGTCAGCCCTGGCCTGGCCGGAGACCGCGGGCCGACAGCGACGACGGAGTTCCTGAGAGCCGGCCTCTACCACAGAGACGCGACGACGACCGAGTACCTTCAGGTCTTCGCGGCCTTCCTCTTCACCCACAACGCCAAGGTCGGCATGCTCTGCTTCGCGCTGGGTTTCGCCCTGGGCGTGCCGACGGTGGTTCTCCTGTTCACGAACGGCCTGATGCTCGGTGCCTTTGCCGCGCTTTACGAGTCGCGCGGCCTTTCGCTCGACCTGTGGGGCTGGCTGCTGATCCATGGCACGACCGAGCTGCTGGCGGTGGTGCTCTGCGGCGGGGCCGGCCTGGTGCTGGGCGGCAGCGTCGCCTTTCCCGGTCAGAATAGCCGGATGGAGAACCTGACGCGCAACGGCCGGCTGGCCAGCCGAATCGTGATCGGTGCCGTGGCTCTGTTCTTCGTTGCCGGCCTGTTGGAGGGCTTCGCCCGGCAGCTCG
Source organism: Kiloniellales bacterium (assembly GCA_022360075.1). The sequence goes on from JAKSDN010001414.1 coordinate 8,117, forward strand.
TCGTCGATCGCGAGCTGCGCTACCTCATCGCCTCGGGGGCGCTGGTGCTGTGGCTCCTCTACTTCGCCGTGGCCGGCCGGCGGCGAGACCGGCGATGACTCTGGCCGACGCAAAGCCGTCGGGCCGCTCTGGCGCCATCCCAGGACAGAGGGCGCTCATCACGCCGGAAGGCGTCGCTCTGCCGGTCATGCTGGCCGACCGCGGCGAACGCGCCGCCGCGCTGCTGATCGACCTTTTTATCATGGGCGTGGGGATCGTCGTCCTGGTCGCCTTGCTCATCGCAGCGCTGGCGGGCGGCGGTTTCTCCGCCTCGATGCTGTCGCTGGGCTTGGTGATCTCATTTGCGATCCGTAGCTTCTACTTCATCTTCTTCGAGTTGCGCTGGCAGGGCGTGACGCCGGGCAAGCGGCTGATCGGCATCAGGGTGATCGACCGCAACGGGGCGCGCCTGACGTCGGATGCGATATTCGCGCGCAATCTGATGCGGGAGGTGGAGATCTTCCTGCCCGTCACGGTGCTCTTGAGCGGTGACGCGCTCGGGCTGGGGACCTGGGGCTATCTGCTCACCCTCGTCTGGCTGTCGGTCTTCGTTTGCCTGCCGTTCTTCAACAAGGATCGCCTGCGCGCCGGCGATCTCGCAGGCGGCACCTGGGTCGTGGTTGCGCCGAAAGCCGTGCTGCGGCCCGATGTGGCGGAAGCCCCGGCCCGCCATCTGCCGGCCGCGCAGCGCCAGAGCGCGACGCGCCAGGAGCCGGGTGTCCACTTCACCAAGGCGCAGCTCGACGTCTACGGGATCTACGAGCTGCAAACGCTCGAAAGCGTTCTCCGCGCTTCCGGCCCGAACGCCCGGCAGACGCAATCGGCCGTCGCGGCGCGCATCCAGCGAAAGATCGGCTGGAAAACGGAAGGAACGACGGGCCCCGAGGTCTTTCTACGTGCCTTCTACACAGCCCTGCGGGCACACCTCGAAGCGAAGATGCTGTTCGGCGTGCGCCGCGAGAACAAGTACGACAGGCGCCCTTGAAGCTTCCGAGGCTGTTCCGCTCCCCTCGACTTCTCAGTCGAATACCGCTGCGATCTCATCGACCCCGATCCCTTCCTTGGCGACCCGGAGATCGTGGTAGCCGACCGTGGCGCAGACGGCGAACAGCGCCGAGACGAACGCGGACTGAACCCAGCCGATGATCGATATGAGGGCGGTGTTGCGCAGAAACGCGGCCAAGATATCGACGGCGGCGCCGAGCACCATCTGAATGACGATCAAGATCAGCAGAACGGCGAAGATTCGCCAGCGATAGCCATTGGCCAGGTCCCAGCTGCGACGCAGCGCGTTGAACACACCCGGCCGCTCGACCACGACGACGGGAATGGCGGCCCAGAGGCCGATGTAAACGTAGAACCCCAAGACCACGATCAAGGGCAGGGCGATGATCGGCAGAAGGTTGCTGATTTGCTGGCCCAGGACCGCAGTGCCAGCGAACAGGGCCACGAGTGCGGCCAGCAACAGGACCAGCACGAACGCGATAGCCAGAACCGGCAGCACAAAGGTCAAGCCCTTGGCCATATAGTCGAACAGCTCTCCTTTGCGCCCTTTCAAGGCTTGGAAGCTGCCATAGGTCAGGGCGGCCGTGAGCACGAATGCCAGGAAGAAGTCCAGAATGCTGGAAAACTCAGCCCCGAAGGAGAAGTTGATGCTGTAGTTCTCTGCTTCCGCCGCGGGCGCTGGCGGCGCCGAGCCCCAAGCGAGCAGGAGCCCCGGGACCGTGATCAGAAGCGCCAGGAGGCCGAAAGGCGCGGCGTTGGTCAGGAGGATCGAGAAGCTGCGCTTGATGACGCCACCCACGCGGAATTCGCCCTTGCCTCCGGTCGTGCTCATGGCTGTTGCCTCGTACTTGGGATTGATCAGAAAACGCTCTAATCGAAGACGGCGGCGATTTGGTGAATGTCCGCGCCTTCCTTGATGTTGCGGAGATCGAAGTAGATCACGGCCGGCAGAATGGCATAGAACACGCCTACGAGTGCTTGAAAGAGCCAATCCAGAAGGACAATGGCTGTCGGCGCGGCGGCGTCGCCCGGCCCACTATAGTAAGAGATGCCGGCGACGAAAACGCCGGTCAGCATGCTCCAGACGACGTGCACAGGGATGAGAATCAGGATCACGCCTATGATGCGCCACCGCTGCCCCGCGGTCAGATGCCAGCTCCGCCTAAGGCTGTGAAAAACGCCCGGCCGCTCGAGCACGGCGACGGGAATCGCGGTCCACAGAGCCGCCATCAAGATGATCCCCGGAATGATGAGCAAAAGGAAACCGAGCCCGACGCAGACGATAAAGAGGATGGTCACGCCGAAAACCGGAACGATCATGGCGAGCCCACGGCCGATGCTCTCTGTGAGCGAGGCGTGATGACCGCGCAGTTCCTGGGTCGTGCCGTAGACCAAGGTGGCGATCAAGACGTAGGGCAGAAGCATGCTGAGGCCGATCGGGACTATCGGCCATAGGTCGTCCCGTCCGAGCTGCTCCGATATGGGTACGCTCGATGCGAGCTCGTAGACATAGACCGGCGAGGTGAAGACGAGGCCAAGCAGTGTGAATGGCACGATGTTCTTGACCAGGACCGAGAAGCTTCGATCCAGAGTTGCGCCTACTTGAAGATTTGAAGCCAAAACGGTCCCTGCCGTCATGTCCGTCCCACCTCTACTTTGTTCGGGCAGCGAGCGGTTCCACCCGATTGGCGGTCCACGCTGGTCCAGCGATGATCTAGGCGTCTTGGCGCTGCAATTGCAAACCTTCCTATGGGCGCTGGTTTCGCGGACAAGCCACCACCTCTGAGTCGTCTTGCCTGGCCGGGCGATCGCGCCAATTTTCTCTCTAGATCGGCTTATTGATGGCACGATAGACGGCATCCGCGCCGGGCATGGCCAGAGGAAAGCGGCGAATGAAACAGAACAAGCTCGAGCCGAGCCGTCGCACGGTCTTGACTTCGATGCTCGCCTTCGGGCTCGGCAGCGCGCTGGGGCCGGGCCCACTCCTGGCAGCGGCACGGCCTCTGACCAAGGCCATTCCCGTCAGTGGCGAGGCGCTGCCGGTCATCGGGATGGGCACTTGGATCACCTTCAACGTGGGCGAGGATGCCGCTCTGCGCGAGCAGCGCCGGGGCGTGCTACAGACCTTCTTCGACCGTGGCGGCGGGATGATCGATTCCTCGCCGATGTACGGCTCCTCGGAAGAGGTCATCGGCTATTGCCTGGCGCGCATCGAGAATACGGACAGCCTCTTCGCCGCCACAAAGGTCTGGACCCCGACGCGTTGGCTCGGCGTGCGGCAGATGGAGGCTTCCGAAGAGCTTTGGGGCACCCAGCGCTTCGACCTGATGCAGATCCACAATCTGCTGGACTGGGAAGCGCACCTGGAGACGCTGCTCGAGTGGAAAGCCGAGGGCAGGCTGCGCTATATCGGCATCACCACCTCGCACGGCCGGCGCCACGACGAGTTCCTGCAGGTGATGGCCGAGCAGCCGCTCGACTTCGTCCAGTTCACCTACAACATTCTCGACCGGCGGGCCGAGCAGCGGCTCCTGCCGTTGGCGGCCGAGCGCGGTCAGGCCGTGATCGTCAACCGGCCGTTCCGGCGTGGCGCGCTCATCGACGGCTTGGCGGGCAAGCCGCTGCCCGCATGGGCGCAAGAGATCGACTGCGCCAACTGGGCGCAGTTCCTGCTCAAGTTCATCGTCTCCCACCCCGCCGTGACCTGCGCCATTCCGGCGACCTCGCGCGTCGACCACATGGAGGAGAACATGGGCGCGGCCTACGGGCGCCTGCCGGACGCGAAGATGCGCGAGCGCATGGTCCGCTACGTCGAGAGCCTGTGAGTACGGTCCCTGGGAATTGGTCGAGACCGCCTATTCGGGGGCGCCGTCCTTGTCGGGCTGCAGCTCCGTTGTGCGTCCTTCGAGACGCCAGCTTCGCTGGCTCCTCAGAGCTTGTGAAAAAATTGACGTGTGGCTGGAATGCAATCCTGCGTCCTTCGAGACGCCCGCCAAGGCGGGCTCCTCAGGATGAGGACATTTCTTTATGCCACCAAAGACTTACCTCATCCTGAGGAGCGCCC
>JAKSDN010000354.1 GCA_022360075.1 Kiloniellales bacterium
CCGAAGAGGCACAAGACGAGGAGCTTTCGGCAGAGGCGGGCGACGGCGACGAAGAGCAGCCCAAGGGCCGGCGGCGCCGGGGCAAGCGCGGCGGCCGGCGGCGCTCCCGCCGGCGCAAGGACCTGGCCGGCGAAGAGACCTTGGACGGCGAGGCCCCCGAGCAGGACGGCGACGAGGGCGAGCCGGCGGAAGATGCCGCTGAATCCGAATCCGGAGAGGAAGCCTCCTCGCAGGCCGGTTCCGCTGCCGATGGCGAGACGCCTGGGGACGAAGCGGCGGCCGCAGCCGAGGACAAGCCGAAGCCGAAACGCCGCTCCCGCCGGCGCAGCGCATCTTCCGGCCGCAAACGAGCCTCGGCCGGACCGGATGAGCCGACGGAGGTCCCTGCCGGCGACAATAGTGGTGAAGACGGATCCGCCGAGGCCGCCAGCGCAGCGCAGCCCGAGCGCAAGACGCGTCGGCGCTCGAGCGCTTCGCGATCGCGGCGCGCCGAGCCTAAAGCGGGCAGCGCCGAAAATCCCAAGGCCGGACCCGCGGAGGCCGAACCAAGTCCCACGAATTCAGAGCCGGTAGCGATCGATTTCGGAAGCGCGGCGCCTGAGTCTCGGCCGGTTGCGGCATCCGGCGAGAGCGATGGCACGCCGGACTACCAGGCGCCGAAGCCGGCCGCCGAGCCCGCCGCAAGCCCGAGCGAGAGCGAAGCCGACAGGCCCAAACGCAAGGGCTGGTGGAGCCGCTTCATCTGACGCCGACGCCTTAGCGGGCCAGCCAGTCCTTGAGGCGTGTCGCCGCCTCCGCGATCTCGGCCTCGGCGCCGGCGAAGGAAAAGCGCACGAAGCGGTGGCCGCGCTCCGGGTCGAAGTCGACGCCGGGGGTGATCGCCACGTTGGTCTCGGCCAGCATGCGCCGGCAGAAGTCCTGGCTATCGTTGGTCAGGCGGCCGACATCGGCATAGACGTAGAAGGCCCCGTCGGCGGGCGCCAAGCGGTCGAAGCCAGCCTCCGGCAATTCCCGAAGCAGGAGCGCGCGGTTTCGGGCGTAGACGGCGACATGGCCGTCCAGCTCCGCTTCGCAGTCGAAGGCAGCAATTGCCGCCACCTGCGACAGCGACGGCGCCGAGATGAAGAGGTTCTGCGCCAGGCGCTCCACGGCCCGCGACAGGCTCTCCGGCAGCACCATCCAGCCCAAGCGCCAGCCGGTCATCGAGAAGTACTTCGAGAAGCTGTTGATGACGATGGCCTCGGCCGACAGCTCCAATGCCGAAACCGGCGCCATGCCGTAGCTGATGCCGTGATAGATCTCGTCGGAGATCACGCGGATCCCGCGCTCTTCGCAGTAGCCGATCAGCCGCGCGAAGGCCTCGCGGTCGAGCATCGTGCCGGTCGGGTTCGAAGGCGAGGCCACGATCAGGCCGTCCAACCTCCCCTCGACCCGGTCCAGGGCCTCGGGCGTCGGCTGAAAGCGCTCTTCCGGACCGACCGGCAGCAGGACCGGCTCGTTGCCGATCGCCGAAAGGATGTTGCGATAGCAGGGATAGCCGGGCGCCGCCAGGGCCACCCGGTCCCCGGGGTCGAAGGCGGCGAGAAAGCTCAGCAGGAAGCCGCCGGAGGAGCCGGGCGTCACCATGACCCGTTCGGCGTCGACCTCGACCCCGTAGCGCTCGCGATAGTGCTCGACGATCCTTTGGCGCAGCGGTGGGATGCCGATCGCATCGGTGTAGCCCAAACGCTCCTGATCCAGGGCCTTCTTGGCGGCCTCGCGCACCGCCTTCGGGGCCGGCGTGCCCGGCTGGCCGACCTCGAGGTGCAGCACGCTCTCCCCGGCCGCGGCCCGCTCGTGAGCGACGCGCATGACGTCCATGACGATGAAGGGCGAGATCTCGCCGCGACGGGCCAGCTTGAGCGCCATCTCGCGGGCCGTTAGCGCGCCAGGCTGCCCAGACCGGCGCCCCGAGGGTCGCTCGCGGCCTGACAGCTCTGAAAGCCGTCGCGGACACCGTCCGGACAGGAAACCGCATTCACGCGGCCCAACGACTCCACCGCCTCCAGCGCATGGCCCCGCGCCTCCAGGCCCGACAGGACCTCGCGCCGCATACCTTTCTCGTAGAAGGCCTTGTCGGGCCGGGCGGCGTGATGAATGCGCGCGGCGCGGATCGCCAGATCGAGATCGTTTTCCTCCTCGAGAGCGCCCAGCATGACCGTGACCATCGAGCTCGCCGCGGCCACGCCGCCGGAGGCCGCGGCGGCGAAGCGGAGATCGCCGTTGGGCGGGTTCCCGACGACCACCGCCGTCGGGGAGATGAAGCTGTCGCGCCGCGGCGTCGGCGGTCCGGCCAGGATCAGGCCCGTGCCTTCGGCCACCTGCCCGCTGCCGAACAGGCCATTCAGGGTGAAGCTGCAAGCCACGGCATTGCCGAAGCGGTCGGCCACGACAAAGCCCGAGCCGGCGGCCGCCTCCTGCGGCGGCTCCGGGGTTCCGGCAGGCAAGACGACAGGCTGGTGGCGCTCCGGATCGTAGTCCTGCATGAGCGCTTCGAGGCGCTCTTCGTCGACGAGCTTCGCCGCGCTCTCGGCATCCAACGTCGTATCGATCCAAGTGGCCCGGTCGGCGAAGGCTCGCTGCGCCGCCTCGAGGAAGAGATGGGAGCGCTCGACGATCTCCTGGCCGCCGTAGCTCTCGACCTCCGTCAAGATCTGCCAGATCAGCGCCGCGACGGTCCCATTGGCGGCCGGCGGCGGCGGAAAATAGGCGATGTCGCCGCCGCCGATTTCGATCTCGATCGCCTGCGTCAAGCTGGGCAGGCCGTCGCGCAGCTCTTCGACGGTGACCGGGAGGCCCGCCGCGGCGGTCAGCGCGGCGTAGCGCGCGGCGAAATCGCCGCGGTAGAGATAGCCGGCGCTATCCATGCGGATGCCGCTCAGCACGCTCGCGAGCTCGGGCTGAACGATCTGATCGCCCTCGCCGGCCAACACGCCGCTCTCGTTGGCGAACAAACGCGCCAAGGCGGGGCGCCGGCTGATCTGGCCGGCCGCGGCGGCGAGATCGCGCGCGAAGGCGCGGCTCACACGGTGGCCGAAGCGCGCCAGGTTCTCCGCGGGACGCAGGAGCTCGCCCCAGCGCGCGATGCCCTGGCGCGCGTGCAGGGCCGCCATGGCCCGCGCGCCCAGCGGCACGACTCCCCCCGCCTCGTTGACGCCGGGGCGGAACACCAGGGCCTCGCCGCTTTGGTCGCCGTTGTCGAAGACCACGCAGGCGCCGCCGCTGCCGATGCCGGCGCGCGACGGCAGGGTCACCGCCATGGTGAAGAACATCGCGACGGCCGCATCGGCGGCGTTGCCGCCGCCGACAAGAACGTCGCGCCCCACCACCGCCGCGCGCGGCTCGTCGGCGGCCACTAGCCCGGAAAAGTCCCCGATGACCTCCTGCGGCACGACCTCGTCGTCGCCGCCGCAGCCGGCCAGCAAGCCCGCTGCCAGGAAGCCGCAGAGCAGAGGCCGAGATCCAAGCCGTCGCCCCGACTTGCGTTGAACTCCAAGCATCCGTTGGCTACCTTGATGATAGATGTTCGGGATCAGGAAAGAACGGCGTCACCCGGCCCTCCTGGCGGGCTTTGTTCTGCTGGTCGCGGCAGTATGCTGGACGATTCCGCTGGAAGCCAAGGACCGCAGGTTCATCCGCGATGCGGAGATCGAAAATATCATCCGCGCCTATGCGACGCCACTGTTCCAGGCCGCCGGGCTCAATCCGCAAGCCGTCGACGTCTATCTGATCGACGATCCGTCCCTCAACGCTTTTGTCGCCGGCGGCCAGAACCTCTTCATCCATACCGGCCTGATCGCCGCAAGCGATGATCCCTCTCAGGTGATCGGAGTGATCGCCCACGAGACCGGACATATCGCCGGTGGCCATGTCGCCAGCCGCACCGGCGAGTTCCAGGACGCCAGCAAAGGCGTCTGGGCGACCTACGTGCTGGGCCTGGGCGCGGCTCTGGCGACCGGCCAGCCGGGCCTGGCGGCCGCGATCATCTCGGGCGGCCAGGACATCCTGCTGAAGGACCTGCTGTCCTATACGCGCAGTCAGGAGCAGGCGGCCGACCAGGCGGCGGTGCGCTTCCTCAATGCGACGGGCCAATCGCCGCGCGGCCTGCTGGAGTTCATGCGCAAGCTGGGCGGCCAGGAGATCTTTCTGGCCACCAACCAGGACCCCTATCTGCGGACCCACCCGCTGACCCGCGACCGGATCAACTTCCTGGAAGAGCAGGTCAGCCGATCGCGCTATGCCGACGTGCCCTCGCGCCCGGAATTCGTGACGATGCATCGCCGCATGCGGGCCAAGCTGGTGGGCTTCCTCGACCCGATCAACCGCGTCTTCCGCAGCTATCCGGAGAGCGACGATAGCCTCGAGTCCCGCTACGCCAGGGCGATTGCGCATTTCAGGCGGCCCGAGCTCGACCGGGCCCTGCCGTTGGTCGACAGCCTGATCGCCGAAGCCCCCAACGACCCCTATTTCCACGAGCTCAAGGGTCAAATTCTGTTCGAGAACGGCCGAATCGCCGAAGCCCTCCCGCCCTATGAGGCCGCGGTCGCCCTGCTCCCCGACTCGCCGCAGCTCACGCTCGCACTGGCGCGCGTGCAGATCGAGCTCAACGACCCGCAGCTCGACGAGAGCGCGCTCAAGAACCTGCGCTCAACCCTGCAGCGCGAGCCGAACAACCCCTCGGCCTGGCGCCTCTCGGCGGTCGCCTACGGCCGCCAGGGCAATCAGGGCATGACCTCGCTGTCCCTGGCCGAGGAGGCCCTCGCACGGCGGCAGCTCCGCGACGCCGAGCAGCAGGCCCGGCGGGCGCAGGAGCTCCTGCCCTCGGGCTCCCCGGGCTGGCTCAGGGCCCAGGACCTGGAAACCGTCGCCGCCCAGCGGCGCGCCAAGAGCGAGCGGTAATGCGACTGTGACTTGCCGCCGGCTCGGTGGCGGCTTACCACTGAGACAAGCGGGCGTTTCGAGGTATGATCGCTGTTTCGGCCCGAGAGATTGAACGACCAAAGGGCCTTGCGAGGAAAGGTGTGGATCATGGCTGACTGGCTGGCGAAGCACGCGCTTGGCCTGGTGATGCTCTCGCTGACGATCGGCCTCGCGCCGGCGGTCTCATCGGCCGACGACGCCCTCACGGCCGAGCAGGACGCAGCGGTGCGCGAGATCATCCACGACTACCTGCTGAGCAACCCCGAGGTGCTGGTCGAGGCCCTGCGGGTCTACGAGCGGCGCCAGAAAGACCAGGTCGCGGCGCGCCAGCGCGAAGCGATCCTGGCCAATCTCGAAGGCCTGGCAGACGATCCGCTGGCGCCGGTGCTCGGCAACCCCGAAGGCGATGTCCTGGTCGTCGAGTTCTTCGACTACCGCTGCCCCTACTGCCGTCAGGTCGCCGGCAAGCTGCGCGACGCCGTCGAGGCCGACGGCAACATCAAGCTGATCATGAAGGAGTTCCCAATCCTCGGGCCCGAATCGCTGCACGCCGCCCGGGTCGCGCTCGCCGCCGACATGCAGGGCATGTACGAGGAGCTGCACTTCGCCTTGATGGCGAGCTCGGGCAAGCTCGACGACAAGGCCGTCTTCGCGATCGCCGAGCAGACCGGCCTGGACATGGAGCGCCTGCGCAACGACATGCTGTCCGAGGAGATCGACGAGGCCTTGCGGCGGACCTACGAGCTGGCCGAGGCCTTGGAGATTCGGGGCACGCCTGCCTTCGTGATCGGCAAGCAACTGGTCCCGGGCGCGCTCGAGCTGGAGGACTTCAAGGCCCTCGTCGCCGAGGCTCGCGCCGCCTCGAGGTCATAGCTTCGTTGCAGCCACGACCGCGCCTGTGCTAACGCTTCTGGCGGTGGCGATTCGTGGAGGCGGGGGTGGCCCAGTCACCTAGGGTGTTGATTCTCAACGGCCCCAACTTGAATCTGCTTGGCACGCGCGAGCCCGAGACCTACGGCTCGACGACCCTTGCCGACATCGAGTCGGCTTGCCGCGCGCGGGGCGGAAAGCTCGGTTTGGAGGTCGAGTGCCGGCAATCGAACAGCGAAGGCCAGCTCGTCGACTGGATCCAGGAGTCGCGAAGCCAGCATGACGCGATCGTCATCAACCCGGGCGCCTACAGCCATACCTCGGTCGCGATCCTGGACGCCCTGCGCGCCGTGGGGCTGCCGGTGATCGAGGTGCACCTGTCGAACATCCACCAGCGTGAGAGCTTCCGCCACCACTCCTATGTCTCCCACGTGGCGCAAGGCGTGATCTGTGGATTCGGCGCGGGGGGATACGATCTCGCATTGCAGGCCGCCGCGGATCTGCTCATCAGCCAGCAGGAGGCGTGATGCCCAAGTTCGGGCCCGACGAGGAGCTTGTGCGGCGTCTTTCCGCCCTGCTGAGCGAGACCGGTCTTTCGGAGATCGAATACGAAGCCAAGGGCGAGCGCATCAGGGTCGCCAAAGGCGGCGGCTTGACGACGAACAGCGCGGCCCCGGTGGCCACGCCGGCGCCGGACCGCCCGCCGGGCGAACGCGCGGAGGGCGAAGCGGTGCCGGCCGGCGCCGTGGTCGCGCCCATGGTCGGCACGGCCTATCTCGCAGCCGAGCCCGGCGCGCCGAGCTTCGTGTCGGTCGGCGACGAGGTGCGCGAAGGCCAGACCCTGCTGATCATTGAGGCGATGAAGGTCATGAACCAGATCCCGAGCCCCCGCAATGGCCGGGTCACCCGGGTCATGGTCGAAGACGGGCAGCCGGTCGAGTTCGGCGAGCCACTGCTGGTCATCGAATGAGCGGCCGCTGACGCCCCCATGTTCGAGAAGGTTCTGATCGCCAATCGGGGAGAAGTCGCGCTCCGAATCCACCGCGCCTGCCGGGAGATGGGGATCCAGACGGTCGCGATCCACTCCACCGCCGATGCCGATGCCATGCACGTCAAGCTCGCCGACGAGAGCGTTTGCATCGGCCCGCCAGCCAGCAAGGACAGCTATCTCAACGTGCCCTCGATCCTCTCGGCGGCGACCATCACCGGCGTCGATGCGATCCATCCGGGCGTCGGTTTTCTCTCGGAGAATGCCGACTTCGCCCAGATGGTCGAGGAGCATGGCTTCGAGTTCATCGGCCCCAAGCCCGATCATATCGCGCTGATGGGCGACAAGGTGGCGGCCAAGCAGGCCGCGGAGTCCCTGGGCCTGCCGGTCGTGCCCGGCTCGCCGGACGCGATCGAGGACGAAGCGGCAGCCGCTGTAGTCGCCGCCGAGGTCGGCTTTCCGGTTCTGATCAAGGCAGCCGCGGGCGGCGGCGGCCGGGGCATGAAGATCGCCGAGACGGCCGATGACCTGGGACAGGCCTTCAAGCTCGCCCGCGCCGAGGCCCGCGCCGCCTTCGGCAACGACGCCGTTTATGTCGAGAAGTTTCTCGCCAAGCCGCGCCACATCGAGGTGCAGGTCCTGGCGGACAGCCACGGCAACGCGATCCACCTGGGCGAGCGCGACTGCTCGATGCAGCGCCGCCACCAGAAGCTGATCGAAGAGGCCCCCTCGCCCGCCCTAAACGCCGAGCAGCGCGCGGCGATCGGCGCGACGGTGGCGGCGGCGGTGCGCAAGCTCGGCTACCGCGGCGCCGGGACCATCGAGTTCCTCTTCGACGACGGCGCCTTCTATTTCATCGAGATGAACACGCGCCTGCAGGTCGAACATCCGATTACCGAGGCCATCACGGGACTGGACATCGTGCGCGAGCAAATCCGGGTCGCCGCCGGCCTGCCGCTGAGCCTGACCCAGAGCGAGGTCGGCTTCGCCGGCCATGCCATGGAGTGCCGCATCAACGCGGAGCATCCCGAGAGCTTTCAGCCCTCGCCGGGACGCGTCGCCGAGTACCACGCGCCCGGCGGCCTCGGCGTGCGTGTCGATTCGGCGCTCTATGCCGGCTACCGGGTGCCGCCGCACTACGACAGCCTGATCGCCAAGCTGATCGTCCACGGCCAGTCGCGCAACGAATGCCTGATGCGTCTGCGGCGCGCGCTCGAGGAGTTCGTGGTCGACGGCATCGACACCACGATCCCCCTGCACCAGGAGCTCATCGCCGCCAGCGATTTCATCAACGGCGACTACGACATAAACTGGCTGGAGCGCTACATGAAGCGGGAGGCGCGTAAGGAGTCCGCATGAACCGAGGATCGGCGCCGCGCCGCACGCCCTAGAGCGAGAGGGAAGCGGCGATGAAACTCAAGCCCGAGCTGCTCCTGCGGGCCTATGCCGTCGGCATCTTTCCGATGGCCGAGAGCCGGTACGACCCCGAGATCCACTGGATCGATCCGGATCTGCGCGGGATCCTGCCCTTGGACGGCCTGCACGTGCCACGACGTCTGCGGCGCCAGCTTCGCAGGCCGCAGTTCGACATCCAGGTCAACGCCGCCTTCCACGAGGTGATCCGCGAGTGCGCCACGCCGGCGCCGGACCGGCGTGACACCTGGATCAATCCGGTGATCGAGGATCTCTACGGCGACCTGCACCGCATGGGCTTCGCCCACAGCGTCGAATGCTGGCGCGAGGACCGGCTGGTCGGCGGCCTCTACGGCGTCTCGCTCGGCGCCGCCTTCTTCGGCGAGAGCATGTTCAGCCGGGAGAGCGATGCCAGCAAAGTCGCCTTGGTCCACTTGGTCGCCCGCCTGCGCAAGGGCGGCTTCGAGCTGCTCGACACGCAGTTCCAGACGCCGCACCTGCGCCAGTTCGGAGTCCTGGAGATTACCCGCGAAGACTATCGGGCCCGCCTCGCGCGGGCCGTGCGCCAGCCGGCTCAGTTCCCGGTCGAGCTTTCCGAAGTCGAGTTCGAAGAATTCCTGCAGTCGATCACCCAGACGTCGTAGACGGGGTGCTCGAGCGCCGAGACCGCCGGCGAGGAGGCGAACATCCAGCCGGTGAAGAGCCGGATCTCGGGCGAGTCGGGGCGGATGTCGGTGACTTCCAGGAAGGCGGCACGCTCGGGCGGCTCTTCCGGCGGCGTCTTGTGGCAGGTGCGCGCCACGATCTCCAGGGATCCGAAGCGCACCGGCTCGTCGATCGGCGCATCGAAGGTCGAGATCCGGGCGGTGATCTTGTCGAGGCCCTGGAGCACGGCCGCGTCCGCCGGCAAGGCGGCGCTCTCGACAACAGGCGCTTGTCCTTCGGCGGGCGCCTCCTGCGCTCTAGGCTGAGCCCACAGCGGCACTACGATCGCAGTCGCGATCGCGCAGCTCGCCAGCCGAACGCGACGAAGCGACACCACGCCGCTCATCCCTTGGTCCTGCCGGCATAGGGATTGTCCAGCTTGTCCACCAGGCCGTGCAGCACCTGGCGTAGCTGCGCCTCGTCGCAGCCCATGAGGATGCCGTCCTCCAGCGCGTCCTGCGCCAGCTCGAAGATCTCTTCGAGGTTCTCGTTGAGCACCTTGATTTTCTCGGTGCAGGAAACCGGCTCGCCGTCGGGCTGACGCCAAACGGGAAACTCGACCTTGTCGTCGGCCTGCTTCACCGATTTCTCTCCTCGATGGGCGCGGATGCCTTGGAACGCCCGATTCACTTAGGCGGGCGGTTTTCCGGGCGCAAGTCCCGCTTCGCGCAGGCTAGGCCGCTTTATCGGCGGCAAAGCGCAGGCGCACGTAGTCCGCCGTCCAGTTCCCCGCGGCATCCCGGAGATCCGGTTCGAGCCGCGCGGAAACGGCCTCCAGATAGGGCCGGCGCTCGCTCTCCGGCAAGGCCTTGATGAAGGTCTCGCCGAAGGTCCAGAGCCAATCGGTCATGGCGCCGGGCAGCCGTGTCGGGCGCGGGATCAGCTCGATCGTGACGACCGAGAAGCCGCGCGCTTCGAGCAGCGCGGCATAGGCCTCGGGTGTCGGGAAGTACCAAGGCAAGCGGGAGCGGCCGTCCAGGCCCCGCTCGTCGAGCTCGGCGACCAGGGCCGCGGTGATCAGCTTGACGTTGCCGGCGCCGCCGAACTCGGCGACGAAGCGGCCGACCGGCTTCAGCGCGCGCCAGACCCCGTCGATCACGGCGGCGGGATCGGTCATCCAGTGCAACGCCGCGTTGGAGAAGACGGCGTCGAACTCGTTGTCGAAGGTGAGCGCCTGACCATTGGCGACACGGGCGTCGAGCCCTCGCGCCTGGGCCGCGGCGATCTGCTCGGCGCTGGCGTCGACGCCGACGACCGAGGCGCCGGCGGCGGCGATCTTCTCGGTCAGCGGCCCGTCGCCGCAGCCGAGATCGAGAATGCGCTCGCCCGGCCGCGGTGCGAGTAACTCCAGTACGGGCGCGCCGAGGTCGGCGACGAAGCGCGCGTTGCGGGCGTAGCGCTCCGGATCCCAGCGCTGATCGGCAACGTCCTTTCGCTCGGCCATGAAAGGCCTCGGCACCTACTGCAGCCCGCCGCCGGACTCGCCGCCGGCACTCTCGGCGGCGCTGAAGATGAAGCGGCCCAGCAGGTCGACCACGTTGATCGCGCCCTGGGTGTAGTTGATGACGCCGCCCTGCTTCAGGTTCTCCTCCTCGCCGCCGGGCTCGAGCGAAACGAAGTTGCCGCCGAGCAGGCCGTCGGGAATGATCCGCGCCGAGGTGTCGGTCGGCAGCTTGATCGCCTCGTCGATGTTCATCGTCACATTGGCCAGGAAGGTCTCGGTGTCGAGCTCGTTGCTGGCGACCGTGCCGATCTTGACCCCTGCCATGCGCACGTCGGTGCCCGCCGTCAGGCCCGAGGCGTTGTCGAAGCTGGCCACCACCTGATAGCCCTCGACGTTCTGCACGTCGCTGGTCTGAAAGGCGAAGGAAACGAACACGATCGCCACGAGCAGCACCACGGCCCCCATGATCGTCTCGATGATGTTCTTACGCATCGCAATCCCGTCCTTAGTGCGGCGATTTCAGTAAAGCGGCCTTGCGTCGATGTTACGCGGGGCGCTGACGGCGCCGGCGGTCCCTCGGGCCGGTCATTCGGGCGTCCAGGGCTCGTAATCTCCCGTGCCCTTGGCGCGGTCCCCACCCTTAAGCGTATGTCCCGGCGGCCGGTAGGCCTGCTCCGTGCCGGTGAGGTTGGGCAGATGCTCCTTCTGCCAGGGCCGCTTGGCCGGCCCGCCGGGCGGCGGCGGATCCTGCAGGGTGTGGTGCAGCCAGGCGTGCCATTCCGGCGGCACGCGGCTGGCCTCGACCTCGCCGTTGTAGACAACCCATCGGCGCTCCTTGCGGATGCTGTCCGGATGCACGCGGCCGCCGCCCTTTTCGCGGTAGTAGCGATTGCCGAACCGGTCGCTGCCGACCTCCTCGCCGCGCCACCAGGTGTAGAGCCGGGTGCCCAGGGTCATGGCCGTGTCGTCCTCTCTTCGCGCCGCCCGTACCATGCGGAGTCTTGCCGGGGTCTGTCGGCGGACGGGACTATTACACCTGCCGGGCGCCCCGTCCAGGGGCCGTCCGGCCCGGGAAAG
>JAKSDN010000333.1 GCA_022360075.1 Kiloniellales bacterium
CGGGCGGCGGACATCGGTGACGATCGCGGCTGCGTTCGGCTGCCCGTTCGAGGGGGAGGTCGGGCTGAATCAAGTCGAGTCGATTGTCGAGCGCCTTGCCGAAGGCGACACGGCACCCGATGAGATCGCGCTCGCCGACACCATCGGCGTTGCCGTCCCGCCGCAGGTCAGAGCGGCTTTCCATGCCGCCCGGCGGATCGCTCCAGCGACCAAGTTACGTGGGCACTTCCACAACACCCGCAACACCGGACTGGCCAATGCTCTGGCGAGCCAGGAAGCCGGGGCGCAGGTGCTCGACGCGAGCCTCGGCGGCATCGGCGGTTGCCCCTTCGCGCCCGCCGCGACCGGCAACATTCCCACCGAAGACCTAGTGTATCTGCTGGAGCGCAGCGGCGTCACCACCGGCCTCGATCTGCAGCGTGGCATCGAGGCGGCGCAGTGGCTCAGCGGCAAGCTCGGCAAACGGGTTCCCGGCATGCTGGAGAAGGCCGGGCCGTTCCCGGCCGCGGCATGACCTGGATTCTCTGGCTAATCGGTAACGGATGAATGGTGCGATGAAGCCACTGTCTCATTTCCTCATGCTGGACTTCACGCACATGTTGTCCGGTCCCTACGGCACCATGCTGCTGACCGACATGGGCATGCGCACCATCAAGATCGAGCCGCCCGGTCGCGGCGAAGGGACCCGGAAGCTGCTCAGTGCGAGCGCCGAATACGCGCGGGATGGGATGGGCGCCTATTTCATGACGCTCAACCGCAACAAGCAGAGCGTCTGCATCGACCTCAAGCAGACGGAGGGGCGAGATCTGTTCTACGAGTTGGTTGAGCACGCCGACGTGGTGTTCGACAACTTCAGCCCAGGCGTGACCGAGCGTCTCGGCATCGACCACGAGAGCCTGGCAGCGATCAATCCGCGGGTGGTGACCTGCTCGGTTACCGGCTTCGGGCAAACCGGGCCGAACCCCAACCGGCCGGCCTTCGACATGGTGGCCCAAGGGATGGGCGGCGGCATGTCGATCACCGGCATGCCGGATGGCGAGCCGACCCGGGCCGGCATTCCCATCGGCGACCTCGGCGGCGGGGTTTTTGGTGCGCTCGGCACGCTGGCCGCGCTGCACGAGCGCGAAAAGACCGGCCGCGGTCGGCACGTCGACATCTCCATGCTCGACTGCCAGATCTCGCTGCTCAACTACATGGCCACCATGCACTTCCTGTCGGGCAAGAACCCGGGTGCCGAAGGCAATGGGCATTTCGTCCATGTCCCCTACAACACGTTCAGAACCAAAACGCGGCACATCATCATTGCCGTCATCTTCGACAGCTTCTGGCCGAAACTTCTCGAGGTTCTGGGGAACCCGGCCCTCGACCGAGAGGATTTTCTGGAACAGCCCGGGCGGCTGGCGGAACGCGCCTTCATCGAGGCGGAGGTCGAGAAAGTGCTCATGACCCGCGATGCGGAGCACTGGCTGGAAGCCTTGTCACGCCAGCGGATCCCCTGTGCGCCCGTCAACGATTTTGAGCACGCCTTGTCAGAGCAGCAGGTTCTCGCCCGGAACATGATCGTCGAAGTTCCCATGCCAGGGGGGCGACCGGTTTCCATGCCGGGCAACCCGGTGAAGCTTGGTGCCGGGTCGGACGACGGCTTTACCGCACCGCCGCAGCGCGGTGAGCACAGCGAGGAGGTGTTCACCACGCTGCTTGGGATGGGACATGACCGTCTGGCTTCGCTGCGTGACCGTGGCGTCGTCGAATGATGGGCGCGACGGGAAGCACGATCTCTACCGTCCGGCCGCTAGCCACGGACGCGCCGCTGGATCTGACGGCGGCCTTGGCCGACGATGTCTTGAACCTGACTGAAGAGCGATTGTCCGAGGCCGACGTCGCGCAATTGAAACGGCTGGTCTTCGACCATCTCGCGGTGTGCCGGCGGGGCGCCGAGGCGGCCTGGAGCCGTGCGGTCCAGGACTATGCCCGAACGCTGGAAACAGGGGGGGCTGCCCGGGTGTTCGGCGCCGGCTTCTCCGCTGCGCCGGCCGTCGCGGCCCTGGCGAACGCAACTGCGGCGCACGGCCTGGAACTCGACGACACCCATGACGAGTCCATCACTCACCCCGGTGCGCCGGTGATCGCTGCCAGCTTGGCGGTGGCCCAGGCGCTGGGCCTCGGCGGCCGCGAGGTGCTGCCGGCGATCGCTGCCGGCTACGAGGTGGTTGGGCGGATCGGCGGGGCCACCGGGGCCGCTCAAGTGTTGGAGCGTGGCAACCATCCGACTGCCTTGTTCTGTGGCTTCGGCGTGGCGGCAGCGGTGGCGAAGCTGCTCGGCCTTGAGCGTGACGGCCTGATTGCCGCCTGGGGTTTGCAGCTCTCGGCGGCTGGCGGCTCCATGCAGTTCTCGATCGATGCCGCCGGCACGGCGGTCAAGCGTCTACACGGCGGTTACGCCGCCCACGGCGGCGTGCTTGCGGTCGAGCTGGCGCGCCGCGGCCTGGCCGGACCCGGCCGCGCGTTCGACGGCGAGTATGGCCTCTGCCGGCTCTATGGCAGCGCACCGCAGCTTGACCGCCTGGCCAAGGATGTCGGTGCCGCGCTGGAAATCCATGCCATTAGCTTCAAGCCCTATCCCTGCTGCCGGCTGTTCCATTCGACTCTGGACGCTCTGGCGACCGTGACTGACGACTTCGCGCTGCCGTCCGACAGCATCCGTCGTGTGCTGGTCGGCGGCCCCGCCATCCTGGCGACCCAGCACATGTTGCGGCGGCCGAAGTCGGAAATGGCGGCGCAATACAGTCTGCCGTTCACCCTGGGCGCGGCTATGGCGTTCGGGCCGGAAGCGATCGAGGGCTTCGCCGAGGCCGCGCTTTCGGATGCCCGCGTCCTGGATTTCGCCGATCGCGTCGAGGCGCTGCCCGACGACGACCTCGAGGCGGCCTTTCCACGCCACTTCGGGAGCTGGGTCGAGGTCGAACGCAACGACGGCGAAAAGCGGCGTGCCGTCGTTCTCGACAGTCTCGGAACGCCGGCGCAGCCCATGACGCAAGCGGCGCTGACCCGGAAATACACGACGCTGTGCGACGCGCTGCCCGGCCTGCCGACCGGCCAGGCGCTGTGGGAACGGGTCGAGGCCTTCGCGTCCGGCGCGGGGGCCGACGACCTGCTCGATGGATTTGAACGGGGGGAAACTTGATGGCGGGAACGACAACTGTCGACGAAC
Source organism: Kiloniellales bacterium (assembly GCA_022360075.1). Next base: position 3,212 of record JAKSDN010000333.1, read on the forward strand.
CGGCGATCGCGCGGACCGACGCGCCGGTTCCGGCTGAACGCCTGCAGCGGGATGTGGCGCGGGTGCTCGACGCCGTCTATGACGGCGCGGTGGCGATCATCCCCCTGGATGTCGCCTATGCGATCATCGGCCACCGGCCGGAGGCGATCCGCAGCATCTTCGACGCCAAGCAGCGCAGCTATGAAAAGCCGAGCGGGATGTTCGGCACCTGGCGGATGAGCCGGGACATTCATCTGTTGCCGGACGACAAGCACGAAATGGTGCGCACGATCATCGAGGAGGAGCGTCTGCCGTTCTCGGTCGTCGCACCGTTCCGCGCGGATCATCCGGTCTTCGCCAAGGTCGACCCCTTCGTGCTCGAGTCCTCGACCAAGGCCGGAACTCTCGACATGCTGCTCAATGCCGGGATCTTCCACGACGAGGTGGCCCGGCAGAGCTATGAGCGCCTGGCGCCGATCTTCGGCTCCTCGGCCAACACTTCCCTGAAGGGCAGCAAATACCGCCTCGAGGATGTTGAGGCGCAGGTCCGCGAGGCGGCGGCCATCGAGGTCGACTACGGACTCTCCAAGTATGCCAACGACGAGGGCCGGTCGAGCACGATCATCGACTTCCGCGACTTCTCCGTTGTGCGCGTCGGCGTCTGCTTCGATCGGCTGCAAGCGGCCTTCAAGACGCGTTTCGGGGTCACGCTGGAGCAGCCGCGCTAGCGGGCCGGAACGGGGAGCAATACGGATGAGCGACGCATATGAAGAGGTGGGCTTCACCACGGAGCGAATCGGCTTCGGCGAGCGCCCCGGCATCGCGGTGGTCGATTTCCAGCGCGCCTTCACCGAGGACCGCTTTCCGCTCGGCGGCCGGCCCATGGTCGCAGCCGCCGTGGACAAGACGGCCGAGCTGCTGAAGGCGGCCAGGGCCGCGCGCATCCCGGTCGCCAACTGCTACACCGCTTACAGCAGCGCGCGCGACGCGCCCCATTGGAAGATCCCGACCGTGATCGAGACCTTCCATCACGGGCAACCCTGTACGGAGCTCGATCCGCGGATCTACGAGCCCGACTACGACACGGTGTTCTGCAAGACGGCGGGGTCGCTGTTCTTCCAGACCCCGGCCATCTCCTTCTTCGTCAAGGAGCGCGTGGATACGGTCATCGTGGCCGGCTGCAACACCAGCGGCTGCATCCGCGCCACCGTGAACGACGCCTTCTCCTACGGCTTTCGCGTTGCCATC
>JAKSDN010000838.1 GCA_022360075.1 Kiloniellales bacterium
CCACATGTCGTCGAAACCGGTCACCGAGACCGCCTCGGGAATGGCGAGGCCGAGCGCCTGGCTCTCGAAGACCGCCCCGTAGGCGAAGGGCTCGGCGCCGCAGATCACCGCCGTCGGCCGCGGCTGTCGCGTCATCAAGAGGCGGAAGGCCTCGCGCCCTTCTTCGACCCCGAAGGGACGCTCGACGATGCGCTCGTCGGGCAGGGACAGGCCGCGTTCTTCCAGGGCCGTGCGGATGCCGGCGACCCGCGCGGCCGCCCGGTCGTTGCCGGCCACCAGACCGGAGATGACGGCGATGCGGCGATGGCCGATGTCCATCAGGTGGTGCGCGATCTTGGCCGCGGCCGCGGCGTTGTCGAAACCGATGCAGGGAAAGGCCTGCTCGCTGCCGCTGGTCCAGATCAAGACACAGGGAATACCCTTGCGCTGGATCAGGCGGTCGACCTCCGGCGCGCGCGACTTGCCGATCAGCATCAGGGCGTCGACGCCGTTGGCGACCAGGGTCTGGATATGCGCGTGCTCGCGCGCGGGATCGTAGCTCGAAGACGCGACGACCAGGCTGTAGCCGCCGGCGGCGACCTCGTTCTGCAGGGCTTCGAGCGCACAACCGAAGAGGCTGCTGTCGAGCGATGGGAAGACCGCGCCGATCATGCGCGAGCGCCGCGAGGCGAGGCTGCGGGCGGCGCCATGGGGCAGGTAATCCAGCTCTGCGATGGCGTCGTCGACCTTGGCCTTGAGCGTGGCGCTGACGATCGTCGGATTGTTCAGGCAGCGCGAAACGGTCGCCGGAGACACGCCGGCGGCGCGCGCCACGTCGTCCAAAGTGGTCCGGGTCAGCCGCGAAGTTCTGAAAGCGCCTTCACTATCCATGGCATTCTGCCCGACCGATGAACGCTGCGTAAAATCCCGTCGCGCGCGGCGAAATCCCTGAGATAATGAGTGACTGACCGTGGATTGTAAACATACAAGACCCTTGACTCGAACGTGGGAAAAATGGTTCGATTTTGAAAGCGCTTTCAAGAATCGAGTACCTCATCGATCGTGAGCGCGTTGGGAGGTATGACGTTCGATCGGGCCCCGGTCGGTCTGCCGTTGCCAGACCCGGGGCGTGCCGGTACCGCTCTTCCTCTTGGATCGAAATCGCTCGCCCGAGACCCGGGCGCGAAGGGAGCTGCGAACCGACGATGGCCGAGATCTACCTGAAGAAGGCGAGCAAGACCGCCGAGTCGAGCGACGAGGAGACCGGCCCGATCGTGCAGGACATGCTGGCCAAGATCGAGGCCGGCGGCGAGGCGGCGACGCGCGACTACGCCTTGGAGCTCGATCGCTGGGACCGGGAGATCGTGATGCCGGCGGAGGCCTTTCGCCAGGCCGAAGCACGACTGCCGGAGACGGTCAAGGAGGACATCCGCTACGCCCATGCGCGGGTGCGGGACTTCGCCCGCCATCAGCGCGACTCGCAGCAGGAGTTCGAGACCCCGCTGCTCGACGGCCTCGTCGCCGGCCAGCGCCTGATCCCGGTCACGACGGCCGGCTGCTACGTGCCTGGCGGCCGCTACGCCCACGCGGCCTCGGCGATCATGAGCTGCTGTACGGCGAAGGTCGCGGGCGTGCCCAATGTGATCGCCGCCTCGCCGGGCAGCCCCGAGCGCGGCGGCATCCATCCGGCGATCCTCTACGCCATGGAGATCTCCGGCGCCGACCAGGTCCTGGCGCTGGGCGGCGTCCAGGCGATCGCGGCGCTTGCCTTCGGGCACTTCACCGGACATCCGGCCGACATCGTGGTCGGTCCCGGCAACCGCTTCGTCGCCGAGGCCAAGCGCGTGCTCTTCGGGCGCATCGGCATCGACGTCATCGCCGGTCCGACGGAATCCATGGTCGCGGCCGACGAGACCGCCGATCCGGCCATCGTCGCGGCGGACTTGGCCGGGCAGGCCGAGCACGGGCCGGACTCGCCGGTCTGGCTGGTCACGACGAGCCGCGCGCTGGGCGAGAAGGTGCTCGCGCTCATGCCCGAGACCATCGCGGCGCTGCCGCCGGTGGCGCGCGCCGCCGCCGAAGCGGCCTGGCGCGACTACGGCGAGGTGGTCCTGACCGACACGCGCGAGGAGGCCTGTGCGGTCTGCGATCGCTATGCGCCCGAGCACCTTCAGGTCCAGGCCGAGGATCTCGACTGGTGGCTCGCCAAGCTGCGCAACTACGGCTCGCTGTTCCTCGGCGAGGAGACGACGGTCGCCTTCGGCGACAAGTGCTCCGGCCCGAACCACATCCTGCCGACCCGCGGCGCCGGGCGCTATTCCGGCGGCCTCAACGTCGGCAAGTTCATCAAGGTCCTGACCTATCAGCGCATGACGCGCGAGGCGACCCGCGGCGTCGCCCAGGTGGCCTCGCGGATCTCCCGGCTCGAGGGCATGGAGGGCCATGCCATGACCGGCGACGTGCGCCTGGCCAAGTACTTCCCCGACGAGACCTTCGACCTGAGACCGGGGAGCATCGAGTGATGGCGGAAGCGGCAGTCACGGACCCGAAGGCCAATCGCGCGGTCTTCGACAAGGATTTGAGCGCACCGGACCCGATCCCCGAAGCCGGGATCGAGTCGGCGCTTCATCTGATGCGCGACGGCCGCCTGTTCCGCTATGGCGAGGACCGCAACAGTCTGCCCGAGGCCGCGCTGTTGGAAGAGGAATTCGCCGCCTACATGGGCAGCCGCTACGCGGTCGGCGTGAACTCCGGCGGCTGCGCGATGTTCGTGGCGCTGAAGGCGGCCGGCGTCGCGCCGGGAGACAAGGTGCTGGTCAATGCCTTCACCCTGGCACCGGTGCCGGGCGCCGTCGCCCATGCCGGGGCCGAGGCGGTCCTGGTCGACATCGACGACCGCTATGTCATCGACGTCGAGGACCTCGACCGCAAAGCCGCCGAGTCCGGCGCGCGCTATCTGCTGCTCTCCTACATGCGCGGGCACATCCCCGACATGGACGCGGTCATGGCCGTATGCGAGCGCCACGGCCTGGTGGTGATCGAGGACTGCGCCCACACCATGGGCGCGGACTGGAACGGACGTCTGACCGGCCGCTTCGGAAAGGTCGGCTGCTTCAGCACTCAGACCTTCAAGCACGTGAACTCGGGCGAGGGCGGTCTGCTGATCACCGACGACGAGGATATCGCAGCGCGCGCGATTCTTTTGAGCGGCAGCTACATGCTCTACAGCCAGCATCGCGCACGTCCGTCGTTGGAGGTCTTCGAGCGGCATCGCTACACGGTGCCGAATTGCTCGATGCGCATGTCCAGTCTGGTCGCAGCGGTCCTGCGCCCGCAGATCGGCTTGATCGACGAGCGTGCCCTGCAATGGCGCCTGATTTACGGCACGCTGGCGCCGATGCTCGACGCTTTGGACCACATCGAAGTTCCGCTACGCCCGGAGAAAGAGGGTTTCGTGCCGAGCTCTCTCCAGTTCTCGCTCCAAGGTCTCACCGAGGCGCAGATCTCGCAGTTCCTAGGGGCCGCGGACCGCCACGGCGTGCACGTCAAGTGGTTCGGCACCAAGGACGCCGTTGGCTTCACCAGCCGCCACGACCATTGGCGCTACCTCGATGCCGGCCAGGCGGTGCCGCAGGCCGACCGCATCCTGCATGGGCTCTGCGACATACGCTTGCCGCTTTGGCTGACGCAGGACGATTGCGTGACCATCACCGCGGTGCTGCGCGAGGCCATGGCGGAGGCGACCACGGGATGAAGACCCATGCCCGCGTCGTGGTCATCGGCGGCGGGATCGGCGGCTGCAGCACGCTGTTTCACCTGACGCGGGAAGGCTGGAGCGACGTCGTGCTGGTCGAGCGCGACGAGCTGACCTCCGGCTCGACCTGGCACGCGGCGGCCCAGGTCACCCAGTTCGGTGCGATCCAGACCATGGTCGGGCTCAAAAAGCACAGCGTGCAGCTTTACCAGGAGCTCGCCGCCGATCCCGACTTCCCGATCAACTACCACATCACCGGCGGCATCCGGCTCGCCCAGAGCCAGGACCACGTCGACGGCTATAAGCACTTCATCGGCATGGCCAAGGGTATGGGCGTCGACTTCGAGCTGCTGTCGCCGGAAGAATGCGGCCTGCGCCATCCGCTGATGCAGACGCATGAACTGGTGGGTGGCTTGTGGGATCCGCTGGACGGCGACATCGACCCGAGCCAGCTCACCCAGGCGCTGGCCCGCCGCGCCCGTCAGGCCGGCGCGGAGATCTACCGCTTCAACCCGGTCGAGGCGATCGACCGGAAGCCGAACGGCGAATGGCTGGTCCACAC
>JAKSDN010001088.1 GCA_022360075.1 Kiloniellales bacterium
AGGGCGACGACTTCCACCCCGAACCCAACGTCGCGAAGATGCGCCGCGGCGAGCCGCTGAGCGACGTCGATCGCGCGCCCTGGCTCGCCGCCCTGGCCCGCGCGCTCGCACGCAAGCTGGATGCCGGAACCGGCGCCGTGCTGGCCTGCTCGGCGCTGCGGCGGCGCTACCGCGCGGCGCTGGCGGGCGGTCGACCGGACGTGGTCTTTCTCTTCCTCGATGGCGACGCGGCGGTGATCCGCGGTCGGCTCGAAGCGCGAAAGGACCACTACATGCCGGCAACCCTGCTCGACAGCCAGCTCGCCACGCTCGAGCGCCCGGGCCCGGACGAGGCCGTGATCACGCTCGACGGCACGGCACGGCCGGATGCAATCGTCGCCGCCGCCGTGGCGCGGCTGGGGGAGAGGCGCAACAACACGCTCCAGGAAGGGGAGAAAGCACCATGAACGAGATCGATCTGAAAGGCCGCCGCGCGGCCGTGACCGGCGGCGCCCAGGGCATCGGGCGGGCCGTCGCCGAGCGCTTCCTAGCCTCGGGCGCCGCCGTCGCGCTCTGGGACCGGGACGCGAGGCTGGCCGAGGAATGCGCGCGAGAGCTGGCCGGTCAGGGACAGGTCCTGGCGGTGACGGCCGACGTGACGGACGAGGCTTCCGTCGCCGCGGCGCGCGATGCCAGCGTCGAGGCCCTGGGCGGCCTCGACATCCTGGTCAACAGCGCCGGGATTGCCGGCGAGGTCGCCAAGACCTGGGACTACAGGCTCGCGGAATGGCAGCAGGTGCTCGACATCGACCTGACCGGCGTCTTTCTCTGCAGCCGCGCCGTGGTGCCGGGCATGATCGCCCAGAACTACGGCCGCATCGTCAACGTCGCCTCGATCGCCGGCAAGGAAGGCAACCCCAACGCCTGCGCCTACAGCGCGGCCAAGGCCGGCGTGATCGCGCTCACCAAGACCCTGGGCAAGGAGCTCGCCGAGCACGACATCGCCGTCAACTGCGTCACCCCGGCCGCGGCCAAGACCCGGATCTTCGACCAGATCACCCAGGCCCACATCGACTACATGCTCGACAAGATCCCGCGCAAGCGCTTCGTCCAGGTCGAGGAGGTCGCTGCCCTGATCGCTTGGCTCGCCTCGGCCGACAACTCCTTCACCACCGGTGGGGTGTTCGACATCTCGGGCGGGCGGGCAACCTATTAGGGTCGGAAGGAAGGAGCCCTGCAATCCGCGGTGCGTCCTTCGAGACGCGCCCTGAAGGGCGCTCCTCAGGATGAGGTAGATCTTTGATGGCATAAGGAAATGTCCTCATCCTGAGGAGCCCGCAAAGCGGGCGTCTCGAAGGACGCACAATGGCTTTCCAGCCGAACGCTTTACC
>JAKSDN010000043.1 GCA_022360075.1 Kiloniellales bacterium
CCACGCTTCCCGGCGATCTGGCTCGCCCCTTGATCGCGCTGCGGCCCGCCCGCGATCGTGTTTTGAGAATTCTCTGACATCTGATGATACCCCCAACTTGTGAGTGACGCCGCGGCGACGGGAATCGCGCTTCCCGTCGCCGCGCCGTTTGACAAGGACCCCGAACGCACAGGTGCGCCGTGCCGAGACTCGCTCGGTCCGCAGCGTCACACTCACCGAGGAAGCGACGAGGCAGCGCCTCGTCGCAGCAAACCCTTCGCCCTCACCGAAGGCCGCGAGGCCTTTTGGATCTCCATGGCGGATGGCCTCGCCCCGACGCCCGCCCCGACGCCCGCAGCGACGCCCACCCACGAAAGTCGGGCTGTCGAGCGCCGCGCGACCAAAGCCGCTGATGTAAGCGTCATCCGTCATGGTCATACGATCCAACTTACCTGTTGGCTCGGTCATTCTTCTTTCGCAGGCCGGATCGCACGAAGAAGCGAGCCACTCCAGGTCCCAGCAACACGTTCCTCTCACCCGCCGTGACAGGAAGAAATGGGAGCCGGGGAGCCAAAAATGACCTCACTCAATTAATTAGTCGTAAATATTAGGCGTATTGAGCTAATCCAAGATGTCCAGTATACTACACATCGTCTATGTATTATCCTAGTGTTATGAGGGGTTAAGTCCGGCCCCGGCTCTCCCGAGCGCAACGGAGAGCCACCGGTGGCCGGGAAGCGCGGTCGTACGATGCTGCGGGGCGTTGAGCGCGGGCGGCTGCGCGGCTGGGCTCCGTCAGTCCGGCGTTCCGTAGAGGTAACGCTTCAGACGGCGCATGGCCCCGTCGAACTTCCGCTCTCTCGACAGCCGGTTGTGGTAGATGAACGGATGGAAGCTCTGGAGCTCGTCCACGATCTGCTCCGGCAGATCCTCGCGCCGGCCCCGATCGGCCGGCTCGCGCGACGTCGGCGCGACCGGTCTTTCGAAACGGACGAGAAGACAGTAGAGCGCACCCGCGACCACGCTCGTCGCCAGTATGATCACGAGCACCATGGGGCTCCAGGCGACCCAGAGCGCGAGCGGCGTCACCATCAGGACCAGTCCGAGCACGAGGAGCCCGGCGGCGACCAGCCCGTCCGTCAACTTGGCATCGGCAAGCTTGACCATGACCACCTCCCGCGCGGGGCTCCGCCGTGCCCAAGACGACGGAGAACGCGGTGCGACATGTATCCAAGCATTCTAAGTCGGGGGTCTCCGACCTGTCCACTTGGTCGCAAAGGGCCGAAAGCTCTGGCTCGGAAGTTCTAGTGGGGTCTGGCCGCTGTTTCACCAATCGCTCAATGGGCACGATCGGCCCTGGGCGCCGCCGCTTGCAGCCGTCCTGCTCGCTCGGGTAAGATCACGATAGAAGATGCTGACTTGGCTAACAATGACGTAGTTCGATTGTGCGACCGGGGCTCGATCTCGATCTGCTGCGCACCTTCGTCGAGGTCGCCGACGTCCGGAGCTTCACCGGCGCCGGCGAGCGGCTCGGGCGCGTGCAGTCGGCCGTCAGCATGCAGATCCGGCGCCTGGAGGACATCACCCAAAGCCGCCTGTTCGCGCGCACACCGCAGAACGTCGAGCTGACCGCCGAAGGAGAGCGTCTCCTGGTCTTCGCGCGGCGGATCCTGTCGCTGAGCGACGAGGCGCTGGCGTCCATGAGAGACGACCTGCCGCGCGGCCCAATCCGTTTCGGAACGACGGACATCGCTTATCCTTTCCTGCCGAGGATCCTCGCGCGTTTCGCCGCATCTCATCCGCAAGTCGCATTGGAGGTCGAAAGCGACCGAAGTTGGAAGCTTCTCAGCGCCCTCGACAAAGGAAAGCTGGACGTCGCCCTGGTGACGCAGGACGGCGGCCGAAAGGGCGGCGCGGTCCTGCTCAGCGAAGCGATGAACTGGGTCTACGCGCCGGCTCACCCGGCCTATCTGCAGGACCCGATGCCGCTGGCGCTGTTCGCGACGGGCTGCCTTTATCGTGACGCTGCGCTCGAGGTTCTCGGCAAGGCAGGCAAGCCCTTCCGGATCGCCTACTCGAGCGCCAGTCTGTTCGGCGTGAAGGCCGCGATCCAAGCCGGCCTCGCCGTCGGCGTCCTGTCGAAGAGCATGATCACCGATGGGCTGGCGGTACTGGAGG
>JAKSDN010000507.1 GCA_022360075.1 Kiloniellales bacterium
CCTGGCCGCCGGGCCGGCCCTGGCGGCGAACGAATGGGGCATCGAGCACGAGGCCAAGGCGCGCTTCGAGGCCAAGGTGGTCGACGTGCTCTGCGAGCTCACCGGCGACTGCCCGGCGAACTGCGGCGCCGGCAAGCGCCAGCTCGGGCTGCTGAAGGACGACGGCACGCTGGTGCTGGCGGTGAAGAACTTCGATCCCTTCGCCGGCGCGGTGAACGACCTGGCGGGCTTCTGCGGCCAGCGCATCGTCGCCGACGGGCTGATGATCTCCGATCCGCTGATGCCGCTCTTCGCGCTGCAGTTCAAGCGCCTGGCGCCGGACGGCAAGTGGAGCCGGGCAAACCAGTTCGGCAAGGACTGGACCGCGGCCAATCCGCGGCGCGGCGCGGTCAACACCTGGTTCCGCGAGGACCCGACGATCAAGCAGCTCGTCGAGGAGCAGGGCGTCTTCGGCATCCCGGGTCTCGAGCCGGAGGAATAGCGCCGGCGCCCCGTTAGGCGGATCTTTGCCTTGACCGTGTCTCATGGGCCGGTCACGCAGCGTTGAACCGCGAGGCCGGGGCGCTAACCTTATGTCAAGTCGAGGAACCAAGGCGGAGGACGTGAGATGTTGATCAAGGTCAAGCGGGGCTGGGAGCTGCCGGAAGCGGCGGCCACGCCCGAGGCCGTCTTTCGTGATCGCCGGCGCCTGCTGAAGGCCGCGGCGGCCGGCCCGATCCTCCTGGGCAGCGCCGGCCTGCTCTCGGCCTGCGAGGAGGCCGACAGCGCGCAGCTCGCAGCGGCGCCGGAGCCCGATCCCTCGGCCTCTCTCTATCCGTTGACCCGCAACCTGCGCTACCGCCTGGACCGCGAGATCACCTCGGAAGAGCTGGCCACGACCTACAACAACTACTATGAGTTCGGCTCCTCCAAGAATGTCTGGCAGAAGGCCCAGGCGCTGCCGCTCAGGCCCTGGACGGTGAGCATCGCCGGCCTCGTGGAAAAGCCCATCGAGATCGGCATCGACGACCTGCTGGCCAAGATGCCGCTGGAGGAGCGGCTTTACCGCCACCGCTGCGTCGAGGCCTGGTCGATGGCCGTGCCCTGGGGCGGCTTTCCGATGAAGGCGCTGGTCGACTTCGCGCGTCCGCTCGGCTCGGCCAAGTACGTCAAGCTGGTGAGCTTCGAGAACCCGGAGGTCGCCACCGGCCAGAAGGCCTCCTGGTACCCCTGGCCCTACGTCGAGGGCTTGACCATCGCCGAGGCGAGCAACGAGCTCGCCTTCATGGGCACCGGCCTCTACGGCAAGCCCATGCCCAAGCAGAACGGCGCGCCGCTGCGCTTGGTGGCGCCCTGGAAGTACGGCTTCAAGTCGACCAAGGGGCTCGTGCGCTTCGAGTTCACCGAGGAGCGGCCGGTCAGCTTCTGGGAGGAGATCCAGCCGCGCGAGTACGGCTTCTGGGCCAATGTCAACCCGGAGGTCCCGCACCCGCGCTGGAGCCAGGCGACCGAGCGCGTCCTGGGCTCCGACGAGCGCGTGCCGACCCTGCTCTACAACGGCTACGGCGAGTTCGTGGCCGGCCTCTACGAGGGTATGGCGGGCGAACGGCTGTTCATGTAATACGGGGACAGTATACTAATTTCCTGTCTCCGTATTGCGATTTCAAAGCCCGAGACTGCCCGTCGGCCGGCACGAAATTAGGTTACTGTCCCCATAAAAAGAGATGCTGGGTGGACTGCACCCCATGAGCGCCGCCTGTGCCCAAGAGGATGCCGAGACCTTCAGGACCCAGTGGCGCCAGGTGGCCGACCATCTTCGACCGAAGGTGCGCAAGCTGGCCGAGATGATGGATCAGGCCGGTGCCTTTGGGGCGCTATAACGAATGTCCACAGGCCCTAATAGCAGCGCATGAGGCGCAGATCGATAGGTGGCGGCAAAAGCGCATCAGATTGGGACTGTTGCAATGCACCCGCCAGCACCGCGCCGAGGCGCTCGCGGTCTGCTGTGTCTGCCCAGCCCTACGGTCGACAGCGCGTGCATATCGGAATGGTCGGCCGCTCAACATTCATGATTGTGGCGTCTCGTGTTCAAGGCCTCTCGGCCACGGCTCCGGAGATGCCCCCGATCGTTTGTTGAGGCAGAGCAGTAATCGCGTGCGGCCGGTGCCCGCGATCGGCGGCGAGCGGTGCACGATTCCGCTGCTCGGTCCCGCGCAGCTTCCCTTGAAAATCGCCACGTCGTTGATCCGGAGATGCTCTACCGGTCCTGTGAACCGTTTTTGTTCGCGCAATGCCCGCTCGGCATGGATCGGTTCGACCCACTCAGTGGCGGGACCGCGGTACGTCGTCAGGAGGCGCGCCTCCACGCAGTCGCGGTGGAACTTCCAGCAGGCATCGTGGCTGATGCGCTCCAGCCGAACATCAACGAGATCGGTATGGGCAACCTTGGAGAATGCCGAGACGAGATTATCGACGTCCCCGACCAGCAGGTCTCGTATGTCTCCCGGAGGCATACCACAGTCGTCCAAGTGCGGTTCCACTGCACGTCGAAGGTCGCCGGGCCGGACAAGAACACGTAGGTCGGGAAGACGCGAAGCGTGCATTCCCTCGAGCCAGGTCTGCAAGCACAGGGGAAGCGCGCGTCGCCAAATCACGAGCTCCATGTCGGGCTTGTTGATGGCGGCGAGGCCTTCCGCCGCGTTGCACGTCTCGATTCCGGCCGCCAATGAGGCGGAAGTCCCGGCTGCCTTGCTTTCCGCGGATCCCAGAGAAGCGATCATGACAGTTCGGCCCGATTCCAGACCGGGAACGGATCTTTGAGCTTTTTCCAGGCGGCCGGCTGCATGGTCTTGGCATTGGCGTCGCCGACGAGGCAGGCGTCGAGCCGGCGTCGGATCGCGGCCTCGTTCATGTCAGTGCCGATGAAGACGAGTTCCTGGCGGCGGTCTCCGTAGACGGGATCCCACGATTTGGCGATGTGCTCGCGCCACTCCGGGTGTTCGGGCCAACGTTCCTTGGGGACGTTCGCCCACCAGAACCCCATGGCCTCGTGGCGCACGAGCGCGCCGGCCTGGCTCAACTCGCCGACCCATTCCGGACGGGTGGCGAGCCAGAAGTGCCCTTTGGCACGAATGACGCCTGGCCAAGAGGATTTGATGAAGGCGTGGAACCTCTCCGGATGAAAGGGGCGGCGGGCCCGATACACGAAGCTGCGCACGCCGTACTCTTCCGTCTCCGGCTTGTGTTCGGCGAAGCCATAAAGCTCTTTGAACCAGAGCGGATGTTCCTGGGCCTTTTCATGGTCGAACCGGCCGGTGTTTAGGACCTGGTCCAGGGGCACGCGCGACATGCTGGTCTCGATCAGCTGCGCGTCGGGATTGAGCGATCGAATGATCTTGCGCGCGGCATCGAGCTGTTCCGGCGATGCGGCATCGATCTTGTTCAAGATGACGACG
>JAKSDN010000451.1 GCA_022360075.1 Kiloniellales bacterium
CAAGCGCCAGCTCGCCATCCTCTCCTCGATGACCCCAGGCGAGCGCAAGCGGCCGGAGATCATCAAGGCCAGCCGCAAGCAGCGCGTGGCGGCCGGCTCAGGCACCACGGTGCAGGAGATCAACAAGCTGCTGAAGCAGTATCAGGAGGCCACCCGCATGATGAAGCGGATGCGCAAGATGGGCAAAAAGGGCCTGATGCGCCACGGCCTCGGCGGCCTCATGCCCGGGGGCGGCGGCAGCCCCTTCGGCGGGCCGCGATAAGCCCATTCACCAATCGAACCAGACAGAACGACACCAAGGAGTAACCTTCCATGTCCCTGCGTATTCGCCTGGCCCGCGGCGGCGCCAAGAAGCGTCCCTTCTACCGCATCGTCGTGGCCGATTCGCGCAGCCCGCGCGACGGCCGCTTCATCGAGAAGATCGGCACCTACAACCCGATGGTGGCCAAGGATCATCCCGACCGCATCCGGCTCAATGAGGAGCGTGCCAAGCATTGGATCTCGGTCGGCGCCACGCCGAGCGACCGCGTCGCGCGCTTTCTGGGCCAGGCCAACGTGATCGAACTGCCGCGGGTGCCGCAGCAGACCAAGAAGAACCAGCCCAAGGCCAAGGCGCAGGAGCGTATGAAGGAGGCCGAGGAGGCCAAGAAGGCGGCGGCGGAAGCGGCTACTGAGGCCGCGGCGGCGCCGGCCGAAGAGGCACCCGCCGAAGAGGCCCCGGCCGAGGACGCTAAGGCCGAGTAATCGGCGCGGAGCGCTTGCGCATGGCCGAGCCGCGCGTTTGCCTGGGCGTCTTCGTCGGCGCCCACGGCGTGCGTGGCCTGGTCAAGGTCAAGAGCTTTACCGAGGAGCCCGAGGCGGTGGCCGACTACGGCACCCTGAGCGACGAGAGCGGCGCGCGGCAATTCAGCCTGACCGTGACCGGCCAGGCCAAGGGCGTGGTGCTGGCGCGCGTCGAGGGGATCGCCGACCGCGATCAGGCCCAGGCGTTGCGCGGCACCCGGCTCTATGTCCCGCGCGCGGCACTGCCGCGGATCGAGGAAGACGACAGCTTCTATCACGCCGATCTCATCGGCCTCGAGGCGGTGGATCCTGACGGGCGCCCGGTCGGCCAGGTGAAGGCGGTCCAGAACTTCGGCGCGGGCGATCTGATCGAGGTCGCGACCGCGGCCGGCGCCGCGCTCCTGCTGCCCTTTACCAAGGCCGTCGTGCCGGAGATCGATCTCGAGGCCGGCCGCCTGGTGGTCGTGCCGCCGCAGGAGATCGAGGCGCCGCCGCCGCGGAAAAAGACCGCTTCGGGCCGCGCCAAGGCCGGCGGACGGTGATCTCGGATGACTGCGACGGGCCGCAACGGACACGCGCCCGCCTGGCGGGCCAGGGTACTCACGCTGTTTCCGGAGATGTTCCCGGGACCGTTGGGCGCGAGCCTCGCCGGCAGGGCCTTGGAAAAGGGCCTTTGGACGCTCGATGCGCTGGACATCCGCGACTTTGCGCGCGATAAACACCGCTCCGTCGACGACCAGCCCTTCGGTGGCGGCCCCGGCATGGTCATGCGACCCGACGTGGTGGGCGCGGCCCTGGACGCGGCACTGGCGGATGGCCAAGCAGGCCCGGTGATCTACCTGAGCCCGCGGGGCCGGCTTCTCACCCAGGACCGGGTGGTGGAACTGGCGCGGGAGGCCGGTGTCACGCTGCTTTGCGGGCGCTACGAAGGGGTCGATGAGCGGGTCTTTCAGACCCGCGACATTGAGGAAGTGAGTGTCGGCGACTATGTCCTTTCGGGCGGCGAGCCGGCGGCGATCGTGCTGATCGACGCCGTCGTGCGGCTTCTCCCGGAGGTGATGGGCAACACGGCGAGCCCGGAGGAAGAGTCCTTTGCGTGGGGATTGCTTGAGTATCCCCACTACACGCGCCCGGCCGAATGGCAGGGCCTCGGGGTGCCGGAGGTGCTGACCTCGGGCCATCACGAGGAGATCCGCCGCTGGCGGCGGGCGCAGGCCGAAGCGATTACGCGGGCCCGGCGGCCCGACCTTTGGGCGCGTTACCAGGACCGGTCGCGCGACCGGCGGAGCAACACGGAAGGCGGCTGAGCGCCGCCGGCGGACGAGAGACGAGGACGAGAGCCATGAACACGATCGAGCGACTGGAAGCCGAGCAGGTCAGCAAGCTGTCCGCCGAGCGCAAGCTGCCCGACTTCAGCCCGGGCGACACGCTGCGCGTCAACGTCAAGGTGGTCGAGGGCACGCGCGAGCGGATCCAGGCCTTCGAGGGCGTCTGCATCGCGCGTAAGAACCGCGGCCTGAACTCCTCCTTCACGGTGCGCAAGATTTCCTACGGCGAGGGCGTCGAGCGCGTCTTCCCGCTCTACAGCCCGCGCATCGACTC
>JAKSDN010001247.1 GCA_022360075.1 Kiloniellales bacterium
CGCCGCGTCTTTCTAGTCCGCCGCGTCCGATGCCGCGGCGAGCGGCAAGTGCAGCGTGACACTGGTGCCCTGGCCTTCGACGCTGGAAATCGACAAACGCCCGTTCTGCGCCCGTGCCAGGGCCTGGGCCACGGACAGCCCGAGACCGGACCCGACCGGCGCCAGGGCCTTGGCCTTCTCGCCCCGGAAGAAACGCTCGAAGATCCGTCCCAGGTCGCGCTGCGCGATGCCGATGCCCCGGTCCGAGACGGTGATCCGGACCTCGTTGCGGTCATGCTCGCAGCAGATCGCGATCTCTCCAGCGTCCGGCGAATACTTGACGCCATTGTCGAGAAGCGTCAGCAGCAACTGCCTGAGCCGGTAGGGGTCGGCTTGGATGATGACGCCATCGGCAGGGCTCGGGCAGGACACGGTGATCTGCTTGCTCGACGCGAGGGCCTTGCCGTCGGCGCAGGCATCGGACAGGACGCGGGACAGGGAGATCGGCTCCGGCTCGACCACTTGCTCGACCGACTCCGAGCGCGCCAGGACGACCAGGTCGTCGACGAGGCAGGCGATCTGCTCGGAGAGGCCGTGCAGATGCTCGATGGTGTCGCGATAGCCCTCGGGCGGCGGCCGTTCGCCGCGCAGCGCCAGCTCCGCCTCGCCGCGGATCGCCGTCAGGGGCGTGCGCAGCTCGTGGCTGACTTCGACCAGGAACTTGCGGCGCGTCCGGTCCATCTCGCGCAGCTTGGCGAAGGCTCCCTCGAGCTCGGCCGTGCGCTCGCCGACCCGCCGCTCGAGCTCGTGGTGCGAGGCCCGCAGGCGCGCCTCGTTGGCCTCGAGCGTCGCCGCCATCGCGTTGAAGCGAACGGCAAGCTCCGCCAGCTCGTCGCCGCCCTCCACGGCGATCCGATGCGACAGCTCGCCCCGGGCGACCGCTTCGGTGCCGGCCAGCAGGCGGTCGATCGGACGGCGCAGGCGGCGGAGAAGGTAGAAGCCGGCGAAAGCGGCGAACGTCAGAGCGAAGACGGAGACGAAGACCGAGCCCTGGCTTACGCGCCGCGACCAGGTGAGGGCATCCAGCTCGGCGCGCGAGACCTCGCCGCTCTCGTCGGCGATCGCTTCGTCGATCAGAGGGCCGAGGCGGCCGTCGATCGTCTCCCGCAGCACTTGGGTTATCAGCCCCTGCGCCTCCGCGTAGCGCTCCCGCTCCCAAAGACGGCGAACCCGATCGAGATCCCGAAAGACCGCCTGCAGGAGGGTCCTGATGCGCTCGATCCGCGGCCCTTCCTCGGCTTCCTCGCCCGCCTCGGGCGCGGTTTGCACGAGACGCTGTTCCTCGGCATGCAGCGCATCGAGGCGTTCCAGGCCGCGAAAGACGCTGGCGCGCGTCGCCTCGAGCGCCGGGTTGGGGCCGTCCTGCGCGGCGATCAACAGGTCGGAGAGCTGCTTGACGTGGCGATAGATGTCGAGCGCGAGATGAAGGTGGGCCTCGAGCTGCGCCTGCGCGACCTGGCTGCGCTCGTAATCGAACGTGGTGCGGCTCGTCGCCCAAAGCAGGACGGCGTTGGTGCCCAGAATCAGGGCGAGAAGCACGCCGAAGACGGCAACGAGCTTGGTCCGAAGCATCGCGCCACCATCATAGGCGGGCCAAAGGCCCCGCGGGGCGCAGCGCAGATTAAATTCACATTAACGGTGCCGAACGCCTTGGCGACACGCTGCGCGGCTGCTCCGCGCCAGGCGCTTGAGCTCGAGCGTCTTCGGGCTGTGGCCGACGAACTGCGAGGAGCCGAACTCCGGCCGCCGCTGGGCGGAGAGCCGGCAACGACCTCGTGCATCAAGCTCTCACCGCCGCAGCTATGTGAGCCGACAGCTCCGCCTCGAACAAGCCTGGTTCCTCGATCTGCACGAGATGGCCGGTCGCGGGGACGGTAATCGTCTTCGCCACCGGGAGCGTCGCCGCGAGATAGGCGCCGGTCGCGCGAACGAGTGGGTGGTCTTCCTCGCCTTGGATCAAAAGCGTCGGGACCGCAAGGCCGCCGAGGGCGCGCTCCAAGGTCCAGAGGGACCGCCGGTGCCAATGTAAGCTCGACAGTGTCCGGCGCGCGCCCGCAACGGACTGGTGACGCAGGCGCTCCTTGTAGGCCTGCCACGCCGTCGGGACTTTCTCGGCCAAACGCCGATAGGCGCTGTCGGCCTCGAGCCACGCAACGGCGCCCTCGCCGCCCTCGGCCTCCAGCAAGTCGAGCTGACGCTGAAGGTCTCGGCGGTAGTCCAGGCGCTCGTCGTCGCTGCGCGCGCCGGTGCTGCAACCGACCAGCGTGAGCGAGGCCAGATGCTCCGCGTTCGAGAGCGCGTACATCAGGCTCGTGTAGCTGCCCATCGAACAGCCGACGAGATGGAAGCGCCCGAGCCCGAGCGTCTCGACGAGGCCTGCGAGGTCGGCGGTGGCACGCTCTTGCCCATAGCGCGCCACTTCGGCCGGTACATCCGAGGGCAGGAAACCGCGCGCGCAATAGCGGATGCAGCGAAAGCGCTTGGCAAAGGCGCCGGCTTGGAGATCCCAACTGCGCCAGTCGCCGCCGAACTCGTGGGCGAAGAGGATCGGCACGCCCTCGCCCTCGTCGCTGCAGAACAGTCTGACAGCGTCGTCGGCAGCGATCAGGGGCATTCGGTGCCCTGCCCGCCCGGCATGACCCCGCCTGACTTGACCCCGCCTGACTTGACATGGAGCGGTGGCCGCGTCACGTCGGCGTAGCGGCGCTCCGGATCGTTGTAATAGGGGTCGCTGCCCGGCGGCTGGTAAATGAGCTCCCGGTCCTCTACGCCGCGCGGTGCCGCATGAAGCCGCCAGTAGTGCTCGGCGATGCGGTCGGGATCGAAGGGGCCGCCGGGTTCGACGATGCCGCAGATCGCGACGACGGCGACGTGGATGCCGTCTGCAGCCAGTTCCTTGTGCAGCGAGAACGCCAGGCTGCGCAGCGCCGCCTTGCCCAACGCCAGCGAGGCGTAGGCCGGATAGGGCTCGAGGGCGAGGCCGCCGCCGGTGAACAGAATCGTGCCGCGCCCCCGATCGCGCATGGAGGGGACGACGGCCTGGGCCGCGACCAGTGCGCCCTGGACGTTGACTCCGAACTCCTCGGCAAGCCGATCCGGACTCAGCTCGAGCGGCCCACCCGGGCGCAACAGGGCAGCGTTATAGATGAGCACCGCGGCGGATCCGAGCCGCGCCTGAA
>JAKSDN010000131.1 GCA_022360075.1 Kiloniellales bacterium
GACGGACTCGTGGCCTAGGAGCTCGCAGACGCGATCGCGGTCGAGCGGCCATCCGCTGCCGACGAGCGCGGCCCCGCCAAGGGCGCTGCGGTTGGTGCGGTGGTAGCAGGCTTCGAGGCGCTCAGCGTGGCGCGCGAAGACATCGAACGTCTTGATGAGGTAGTGGCCGAGCACCCAGGGCTGCGCGTGCTGCAGATGGCTCCAGCCCGGCATGATCGTCTCGCGGTGGTCCTCCGCCAGCCGCAGCAGGACGTCGAGCAGACCGGTCAGCGAGACATGAACCTGGAGCAGCCTGTTGCGGGCATAGAGACGGCTTACGGCGGCGATCGCATCAATTCTGCTGCGCCCGGTATGAAGGCGCCCGCCTGCATCCGGCCCGGCTTCGGCGATATAGAACTCGAGCGCCTGCGGCAGGAGCGAATCGGCGCGCGGATCGATGGGAAACTGGCCTGCTTCAGCGAGCTTCATGCCCTTTTCCAGAGCATCGAGCAGGCGCCTGGATTGTGCACAAGTCAGGATGCCTTGTTCGGCGAGCATGACCGCATGGGCCGTATCGAGCGCGATCTGCTCAGGGACCCAGCTCAGTTCCTTATCTAGGAGCAATGCCGTCATATGATCGACGGCCCGGGGGTCCTTCGCCTTCAAGCGGCCCGCCGGATGCGACGGCGTCTCTTCTTGCTGTCCAATACTCATGCCACTGCGTGTGTCGGGTTGGCCGAACGCCGATGTTTGCGTGGCGGAAAACCCGCTACCAATACAATGTCGACGGTGGTACATAACCTTTGGTTATGTTTAGGCTTGCTCCCTTGAGATGAATGCGCGGCAGCTTGAGGTCTTCCGGTCCATCATGCGCCACGGGACGCTCACGGCGGCGGCCGAGGCCCTGAACGTCTCGCAACCCGCGGTCAGCAAGGTTCTGCGGCACTTCGAAAGCCAGCTCGGCTACCGGCTGTTCGAGAGACTCAGCGGACGGCTCGTGCCGACGTCCGAAGCGCATTTTCTCTTCGCCGATGCCGATCGGATATTTCGCGAGATCGAAGCGCTGAAGGTTCTCTCGGACCGAATTCGGGACAAGCAGTTGGGGCTACTACGCATCGCCGCCAGCACGCCCTCGACCTTCGGGCTGCTGCCCGCGGCGACCGAGAGGTTCCGCAGGCGCAATCCGGGCATCAAATTGAGCATGACGGCATTGCCGGCGGAGAAGATCTGCGAGCACATCGTGATCGGCGACATCGACCTCGGCGTCACGATGACCGCCTTGGAAGAGCCTGGCATTCACTCCCAGATCATTGGCAGCGCCGAGATCGTTGCGCTTATGGCCGCGGATTCGCCGCTCGTTGAGCATGAGCAGATCGAGCCCGCTGACCTACGGGAGCAAACCCTGATCAGCTACAGTTCGAGCACCCACGCAGGCCGAAAACTGGATCGCCACTTTCTGGCGGCTGGCTTTGCCCGGCAGACTCAGATCGAGATCACCATGTCCATTGGCGCGGCGCCCCTAGTACAGCGTGGCTTGGGTGTGGCGCTCGTCGACGGTCTCGTGCCTTGGGAGAGTTTCGAAAACCTCGTGGTACGACCCTTCGTCCCCCGTGCCGCGTTGGACATCGTGGTCGGGACCAGCACTGTCCTGCCCAAGTCGCGATTCGTGCATGAGTTCGGACGCGATCTGGAAGCAGCCGTGGCCGATCTCGAGCGATGAGGCCCTTGACGATCTCAGTGAGCGGTATCGATCAGCACGCTCTTCTTGCGCAGGTTCGCTTCGAAGGCATCGCGGCCCAGGTCTTTGCCGATGCCGGAGCGCTTGTAGCCGCCGGTCGGGATAGCGAAATCCTCGCTTCGCCCATA
>JAKSDN010000370.1 GCA_022360075.1 Kiloniellales bacterium
CGCGCGGCCTCGAACGACCAATGGTCTCGGGGTACCTCAGGCGACCGGTAGCTCGCGCGCAGGCCGTTGGTGTAGTTGCGATCGGTGCCGGCGATCACATCGTTTTCGACCTGAAAGGTCACGATGCCGAGGTCGTCGGCGCGCTCGGCCGATGCGGCCGGGCCGCCGGCCAAGGCTAGAGCCATGCCAATCGACAAGGACAGGCAGCGAAGGGGACCCGACGAGGCCCGATGTTCGGCCCCTGTTCTCGATTGTGCCAACGAAGCGATGCTCCCGGACAAAGGAAATTCGTCAGCATTGCTATATAGGTAAGCCTGACCTCGCAGACCTGTTACTTCTTAGGGGCGCGGACGCGCGACTCGGCAGCCTTTCCGGCTCCAGCCTCTCGATTCCATATCCCTTGAGGTCCTCGTCGGTACGAAGACCGAGCGAGGATCGTTGCGCTCTTGCTACTGCGCGTAACCGGGATCCTGCTTCTCCAGGATGCTGCGCTTAAGGGCGTCGAAATGAACCCGCGCGTGGTCGGAAAGCTCTTCATGGTGGCCGCCGAAGGTGCTGGCGGCGATATTGTCGGTGATCGGCTTCAGGGGCCGGCCGGTGGACATGGCGAGCACCTGGGCCTGGCAGGCGCGCTCCAGGTAGTAGAGATCGGCGAAGGCCTTGGCGATCGTCTCGCCGGCGACGATCACGCCGTGGCCGGAAAGGAACAGCACCCGCCTGCCGTCCATGGCCTCGGCCATGCGGTCGCCCTCCGCCGAGGTATCGCCGAGGCCATTGTAGCCGTCGTCGTAGGCGACGTCGTTGTAGAACATCAGAGCGGTCTGGCTGACCGGCTCGAGCCGGCCGTCTTCCAACAAGCTCAGGCTGGTGGCGTAGGGCATGTGGGTGTGCAGGACGCAGCGGGCGTTGGGATGGCGCAGGTGGATCCGGGAGTGGATGCAGAAGGCCGTGCTCTCGGCAATGCCGTCGCCCGAGACGACGTTGCCCTCGGCATCGACCTCGAGCAGGTCGCTGGCCCGGATCTCGGACCAGTAGAGACCGTAGGGATTCAGCAGGAAGCGATCCGTCTTGCCCGGGATGGCGTAGCTGAAATGGTTGTCGATCGCCTCGTTGAGCCCGAAATGAACCGCCAGGCGCAGCGCCGCCGCGAGATCGACACGCGCCTGCCATTCCGCCTGATTCATGCCTAAATCCTCCACACGTCCCTGCGCCACCGCCGGACGATAGCGCCCCGCGGCCGGGCCGTTCAATGGTCATGATGGTTCGACAATGGTCGAGACGACAAGGTCCGAAAACGGCCAGACGGCGGCCCGCCAGAACGCTATGCTCCGCCCGAACCAGCAGTCGACAGGCCCGGAGGAAGACGCATGGCCTCAGAATCCCTTTCGCGCCTCGATCCCGCGGTCTGCGAACGGGCGCGCCTGGCGCGGGACTCCCGTTTCGACGGGCGTTTCTTCATCGGCGTGCGCACCACCGGCATCTTCTGTCGGCCGATCTGCCCCGTGCGCTCGCCCAAGGAGGCGAACGTGCGCTACTTCCCCAGCGCCGCCGCCGCCGCGGAGGCCGGCTTTCGGCCTTGCCTGCGCTGCCGCCCAGAGGCGGCGCCGGGCACGCCGGCCTGGCGCGGCACGGCCGCCACGGTGTCGCGCGCGCTGCGCCTGATCAACGAAGGCGCGCTCGACGGCGGGTCGGTCGAGGCGCTGGCCGAGCGGCTGGGCATCGGGCCGCGGCATCTCACCCGCCTGTTCCAGCGCCACCTCGGCGCGCCGCCGCGCCGGGTCGCGGCGACCCGGCGCCTGCTGTTCGCCAAGCGGCTGCTCGACGAGACCGACCTGCCGCTCGCCAGGGTCGCCCATGGCGCCGGCTTCGGCAGCGTCCGCCGCTTCAACGCGGCCATTCGCGAGACCTACGGCTCGCCGCCGGGCGCATTGCGCCGCTCGCGCCGGCGGGCGATTGGCGGCTGCGGCGAGAATCTGGTGCTGACCCTGCCCTATCGGCCGCCGCTCGACTGGGCGGCGCTCTGCCGCTACCTGGCGGCACGCGCGATCCCCGGTGTCGAACAGGTCGAGCAGGACGTCTATCGCCGCACGCTCAGCATCGACGGCGACGCGACACGCCTGGAAGTCCGGCCCGCCGCGGGTCGCGACTGTCTGGAAGTGGCGGTCGAGCGCTCCCAGTCCGGCATGCTGTTGAGCCTGGTCGAGCGGGCCCGCCGTGTCTTCGACCTCGACGCCGACCCGGCCGAGATCGCCGAGAGCCTGGCGGTGGATCCGGACCTCGCCCGCCTGCTGCGAAAGCAGCCCGGCCTTCGGGTGCCCGGCGCCTGGGACGGCTTCGAGCTGGCCGTGCGCGCGATCCTCGGCCAGCAGGTCAGCGTGAAGGGCGCCTCGACCCTGGCCGGGCGGCTGGTCTCGGCCTTCGGCAGCGGCCTGGAAGAGCATCGGGCCGATCGTCCCTCGAGGCTGTTTCCGACGCCGCAAGGCTTGTTGGAGGTCACGCCCGAAGTGCTCGCAAGCGAAGTCGGGCTGCCCCGTGCTCGGGCCGAGACTATCCTTGCGCTGGCGCGCGCCGTCGCCGAAGGCCGGGTCAGCCTCGATGCATCCAGCGACGCGGTCGAGCTGGAACGAAGCCTGACCGCCCTTCCCGGCATTGGGCGCTGGACGGCGCAGTACGTCGCCCTGCGCGTGCTCGGCGATCCCGATGCCTTCTCGGAGCGCGACCTCGGCCTGCTCCGCTCGGCCGCGGCCCATGGCCTGGCCCAAAGCCATCAGGAGCTGCAAGCCCGCGCCGAGGCCTGGCGTCCCTGGCGTGCCTACGCGGCCTTGTGCCTCTGGCAGAGCGACCCCACGGGCCAGCCGAAGCGTACCGCGCGCCCGAAGACCCCTCGGAGAAAAGTGGAGGCCGATCATGTTCTACAGCCACTGGGATAGCCCCGTCGGCCGGCTGCTCCTGGCCGGCGACGAGGCCGGCCTGCGCCTGATCGGCTTTCCCAGCGGCAAGGGCAGCCGCAAGGCCGAGCCCGACTGGCAGAGGGACGATACGCGCTTCGCGGACGTGGTGCGGCAGCTCGAAGCCTACTTTGCCGGCGATCTGAAGCGGTTCGACCTCGAACTCGCCCCGCGCGGCACGGCGTTTCAGCTATCGGTCTGGCGCGCCCTGCAGGAGATCCCCTACGGCGCGACCACGAGCTACGGCGCCTTGGCGAAGACGCTCGGCCGCCCCAAGGCGAGCCGCGCGGTCGGCACCGCCAACGGCAGCAACCCGCTGCCCATCGTCGTCCCCTGCCACCGCGTGATCGGCAGCAGCGGCAAGCTCACCGGCTTCGGCGGCGGGATCGAGGTGAAGGCGGCGCTGCTGGACTTGGAGAAGGGAGAACGGCGGCTCTGCTAGAGAGGAGCCTTCGTGCCCTGATCAGACGGCGAGGCTTTCTCGATCGGCAGACCCTCGTGGCAACGCCACTGTGCGTCCTTCGAGACGCGCCCTGACGGGCACTCCTCAGAGCTTGTGAAAAAATTGACGTGTGGCTGGAATGCAATCGTGCGTCCTTCGAGACGCCCGCCAAGGCGGGCTCCTCAGGATGAGGACATTTCTTAATGCCATCAAAGGCTTACCTCATCCTGAGGAGCGCCCTCCAGGGCGCGTCTCGAAGGACGCAGGATGATCATGCAGCACCGTCCGA
>JAKSDN010000688.1 GCA_022360075.1 Kiloniellales bacterium
GCGCAAGTCGAGGCGGCGGCGCGGATGATGGGCGAAGTTCTGGCTGATGAGCCTCACTAGGCCGGGATGATCGTGCCAAGGGTCATTAATACGAGGGGTCACAGATCTTGACTTTTGCATTGCGCTGAAGCGCCTCGATTTCCTTTGTTCGGATCGTCCCCTCCTCCTCATGCTGAGCCTGTCGAAGGGTGAGGATCGCTCCGGCTTTGCCCGATGCACCGAGCAATCCTCATACTTCGACAGGCTCAGCATGAGGAGACAGGCACTAGTCCTGGCCAGGCACGAAGACCTCTTGCCGTTCACCGACGCCGCGCAGCGTGAAGTGTCCGATCGAGGCCGTCGGCATCGGGCAACTCTCGGCGAAGCTGGCCGACAGCACGATCTCTCGGCTACGCTCGGCTGCCAGCGATTCGAGCCGGGCGGCCAAGTTGACCGCGGGGCCGATCGCCGTGAAGTCGAGCCGGCCGCCGCTGCCGATGTTGCCGTAGAGCAGACGGCCGTGATGCAAGGCAAGGCCGAAGCGAAGCGACGGAGTCTCCGCATCGGCGTGTTCCCGGTTCCAATCCTCTAAACGGCCGCTTGCTTCCAGCGCGGCCTCGAGGGCTGCCTGGCAGACGGCCGGCGTCTCCGACGCTGCCGCGATCGGGAAGATCGCCAACACGCCATCGCCCATGAACTTCAGGACCTCGCCGCCCGCGGACTCGATGGCGGGGACCAGACAGTCGAAATAACTGTTGAGCAAGGCGATGACTTCGTGACCGGGCCGCGACTCGCTGAGCCGCGTGAAGCCGCGCAGATCGGAAAGCCAGATCACCGAGTGAATCTCTTCCACGTCGCCTCGGCGAATGCGGCCACCTAGAATCTGCTCGCCGGAGTTTCGGCCGACGTAGGTGTTGAGCAAATTGCTCGCGGTACGGCGCAGAGCGAAGATCTCCGCGACGCGCGACAAGGGACGAACGACTTCGCGGATCGCCGCCAGGTCATGGTCGGTGAAGCCGCCCGCCCGGCACGTCGACCAGGTCGCGACATGGGTTTCGCCGTTGGTAAAATTGAGCGGTAGAGCCAGGTAGTCGGTCACGCCTTCTGCGTGCAACTCGGCCAGAACGGGAAAGGCGTCGTTGGCAAAGCCGTCCTCCAGAACGGCACGGAACTCCTCGCCTCGATGGGCGACCCATTGGGCCGGGCTTCTCAGAAAGGTCTCCTGGCTAAGCACCTCGTGGGGCGCTTCCGAGATCGAGACGCTCGAGCCGGCAAGCCAAAGCAGGCGGCGGCCCATGGCGTTCGGGTGCAGCGTGCGGACGAAGACCGCGACGCGATGAAGCGGCAGGCCGGAATCGTAAAGCCCGTCACAGAGTTGCTGGAGCACGGCGTCGGGCTGATCCGCCCCTGGCGCGCCGTCGATCAGCCACGCGACGATCGGCTCGATTTTCGGCGAAAGCAGCATGGATAAGGGCTCCAAAGTTACAGGTTATGCGTGCCATTCATCGCGGAATCAGCGTCTCCGGCGAGCAGGAAATACAGAGATCGCAAACAAGTTTAATCGACCGCTGTCACAAATTGGTCTCTCCCAATGCCTTGCACGCAGAACGCGTTGCAATCATCCTTACGTGACGAAACAAGTCACCACTCAAAAGCCCAGGAGGCAGGCATGGAAAGAAGCCATCAAGCGCTTGTGCATTCGGGACCGCACATTCCGATGTTCAATCCGACTGAAGCCATGAGGCCGACGCTGCCAAGTGCCATTCAAAAACGCGCCGGTGCAAGGACAAGACCGGAGTTGTCTGTGCGAAACATCGACGAAGCCGCGCCTTCGGGCCGATTGACGGCGCTCGACCTTCCTCTCAAGGAGCTCGAGATCGACTTCGATCCGCAGGAACGGATTTTCTGGCAGTGGATGAAGCCAGAGGGCCGTCCGAGCTACACGCTTGGCATGCTGCGCGAGATCCGGCGCTCGCTGGACCGCGTGCAGGCGATGTTCGTGGAGCGCGCCGGCGACCCCGAGCCCGCGGTCAAGTACGTCGTGATGGGCTCGAAGATGCCCGGCATCTTTAATCTCGGCGGTGATCTTCCGCTTTTCGCCGATCGCATCCGGGCTGGCGACGGCGAGGCCTTGCGGCACTATGCCCATAGCTGCATCGAGCTGCAGTACGATCGGGCGGTCAACCAGGAGCTGCCCTATATCTCGATCTCGCTGGTTCAGGGCGATGCCTTGGGCGGGGGCTTCGAGTGCTGCCTCGCCGACGACCTCATCATCGCCGAGCGCAGCGCCAAGTTCGGCCTGCCCGAGATCCTGTTCAACCTGTTCCCGGGCATGGGCGCCTACAGCTTCCTGTCGCGCCGGCTGGACCCGGTGCAGGCCGAGCGGATGATCCTGAGCGGTAAGATCTACAAGGCCGAGGAGCTGCAGGAGATCGGCTTGGTCGACGAGGTGGTCGACGACGGCAAGGGCATCGAGGCGGTCTATGCCTTCGCGGCCCGCAATCGCCGGCGGTTCCAGGCACGGCGCGCGGTCTATCAGGCGCGGCGTCTGGCCCGTCCGATCACGCTCGAGGAGCTGACCGCGATCACCGACCTCTGGGTCGATGCGGCCTTGACCCTCGATCCCGGCGATCTGCGCAAGATGGAACGCCTGGCAGCCGCGCAGGACCGGAGGCGCCGCCGCTAAGCGAAAGCAAGAAACCGACGCTTCGACCGGAACAGCCGAGACATCCGTTCCGCAAGCCTCCGGGACAAAGGGGGCGGAGGCGATGCGGAGCCCGTCGCGGCGATAAGCCGATGGGACGCTAAATCGGTCGGCTCGTGCGCCGGCGATCGCTCAAGTAATCCGTGATCGCCGAGCGGAAGCGGGAGAACTCTCGATCGAGGCGATCGAGCAGTTCCGCACTGTCCCGCTGTAGTTCGAAGTGCGCGGTGTTGCAGATGCCGGCGCAAATGCGGTGGATCCGCAAAGCGCCGAGGTTGGCGGCGCTACTCCTTAGCGCATGGGCACAGTCGCGCAGCTCGCGCAGATCCTTGGCCTCGCAGGCCGATCTCATCTGCTTCAGAACCTGCTCTGTGTCGACGATGAAGTGGTCGACGACCTCGATCAGGAAATCGCTTCCCGGCTCCAGCTCTTGAATGTCACTCAAGGAGCGAAGATTGATCACGGGCTCGCTATCGGCCGAGAACCGCGGATGGCTCGCGATGTCGGTGACCCTGGCATCGAACGCTTCCTCGGGCCTCTCGGACTCGGGCTTGCAGGTCGCCTCCGCCACGCATTCGTAGATCGATTCCAGCAGTCGGCCGGCCTCGACCGGCTTGGTGATGTAGCCGTCCATGCCGGCGTCGGTGCAGGCCTTGCGCGTCTCCGTGGTCGCATCAGCGGTCAGCGCGATGATCGGCACGTAGGGCTCGTCCAGATGGCTGAAGCGATACAGCTTGGTCACGTCCAAGCCGCTGGTGCCCGGCATGTTCACGTCCATCAGCACGGCATCGAAGCGCTCGGCCTCCATCGCATCGAGCGCCTCGTCACCGGTCTGCGCAAGATTCGCCGTGTGGCCGGCGCGCTCGAGAATCTTCGCCGTGACCATGCGGTTCACCGCGTTGTCCTCGGCCACGAGGATCCGCAGCGGACGCCGGCGGCCGGACTGGGCCAGGCGCAGGCTCGCATCGACCTCAGCCTCGCTGCGTGCCGGATCGAACGCTTGGGCGCAATGCACGGCATTGAGCAGCACTTGATCGCTGAGCGGCAGGGCGAGCATGGCCATGAAGTTTTCGCGATGATCCTGCAATAGCCCGGGCAGCTCCGCCCGCTCGGCCAGCAGGAGGCAGGTGAAGACGCCACCCGGATCGACGGATTGCAGGTCCCGCACGATCTCCGAAGGGTCGCCATCCAGCCGGTTGGTGTTGATGAGCGCGATGTGGTGGCGCTGCCCCTCGCCGAGATCCTGGGCCAGGAAGTCTGCCGCCTGATCGATGTCGCGGGCCTCGGCGATCTGCAGGAAGCTGTCGGCGAAGACACGATGCAAGCCGCGTGAGAGCGCCCGATCCGGCCCCAAGACGATCAATCGGCCACGCGCCAGGCGCTGCACCGCCTCGTCGAGGCTCTCGTCACGATCGCTGGCCCGGTCGAAAGCCGCGCTGACCCAGAACACGCTGCCTTTGTCGAGCTCGCTCGTGAAGTCGATCTCGCCACCCAGCAGCTCGGTCAATTGCCTGGAGATAGAAAGCCCGAGGCCGGTGCCGCCATAGCGTCGATTGGTGGCTTCGTCGGCCTTGGTGAAGCTGTCGAAAATGCGGTCGTGCTCCTCTGCCGGGATGCCGATTCCGGTATCGCTCACGGCAAATCTGAGGGTGACCCGGCCGGCCTCCTCGCTCAGCAGCTCGATCGAGAGCATCACGTGGCCGCGCTCGGTGAACTTCACCGCGTTGGCCAGCAGGTTGGTCACGACCTGTCGCAGGTGCTGCAAACCCCCGTGCAGGCGATAGGGCACCTCGGGCGAGATATGGACCAGCAGCCGCAGGCCACCGCCTTCGGCCTGCGGACGGATGATCGAGAGGATGTCGGCCATCTCGGCGTGCAGGTCGAAGTCGACGGCATCGACCGACATCTTGCCGGCCTCGATGCGCGAGACGTCGAGGATGTCCTCGATCAGCGACAGGAGCGCGCGGCCGGAGGTCCCGACCGTCCGCGTCATGTCGCGCTGCTCGCGATCGAGGCGGGTATCCTGCAGGAGATCGCTGATGCCGATGATGGCGTTCAGAGGCGTGCGCAGCTCGTGGCTCATGTTGGCGAGGAAGCGGCTCTTGGCCTGGTTCGCCTCTTCGGCCTGGGCCTTCGCCAAGGTCAGCTTTCTGATCAGGGTGGAGACATAGGCCGGGAGGATCGCCAGCGCCGCCAGCAGGCTCGTCGCCATGTAGGGCTCGGAGCGCCAATAGGCGGTGGTCATCGTAACCCAGAAAAAGCCGATGATCGAAGCCGCCGCCGAGGCCGCGATGTAGGGGACGCCATAGCGAAAGCCGTTGCCGAACGTGATCCAGAGATAGAGCGGATAGAGCAGGCTCGCAGCCTCCCCGCCCCAGTGCATCAGGACTGACAGGCAGGTGAAGTCCGTGACCATGCCGCAAAGGCGCCGGACGACCGACTTGGCCGGGCGCAGCACGATCAATACGAGGTAGATGACCGAAAGGGCGAGATAGGTGCCGGTATAGAGCGCGCCCAGCCAATAGGGACCGTGGTCGAACTCGCTCTCGACGCTCAGGTAGAGGAAATAGAAGGCGGCAAAGAGCACGATCACGATGCGAATGATCGCCTGTTCGTGCTCGCTGTCCTCGCGCTGTCTCAGGCGTTGCAACAAAGCGCGCAACGCACCGGGCTCGCGTCCGACGTCAGGCATTGAGCTCATGGTCACGAGAAAGTCTCAATACAAAGAAGGCAATGCAAGCTTTGCCTCGCGTAGCACGACTAAGACCGAGCTCGCCCACAATCCGCGGTTCGCTCGCTTTTGCGACAACGCCCCCCAAAAGAAAACTGTCCTCGAGTCTGCCAGCAAAGGGTTAACGCCGGCGCGCTATTCGCCGGCTTGCTCGGCCCGGCTCGCCCGATGGACCGTCCGCTCGGCGGGGAAGAGGATCTTGATACGGGTTCCCTTCCCCACCTCACTTTCAATGTCTAGCTGACCCCCGTGCAGCTTGGTTAAATCGCTGGCGAGCGGCAGACCGAGCCCCGTGCCCGAATACCGGCTCTTTGAAGAGCTCTCCACCCGCCCAAATCTGGACTTCGCGACCGACAGATCCTGCTCGGAGATGCCGATGCCGGTATCGCTGACCTCGAGTATGATCTCGCCGCGGTTGGTGGTCGAGGCTTTGAGCGTGACCGCGCCGCCCTGCGGCGTGAACTTGACCCCATTCGAAAGCAGATTGCCGAGAATCTGCTTCAGCCGCCGCTCATCGCCGCGCAGCGCCGGAAGCGCCGAATCGCAGTCGGTCGCAATGCGAACGCCGCCGCTGTCGGCCCGCTTCTGAATCCCGCCGATCGATTCGGCCAACAGGACGCCGAGGTCGACGACCTCGTCGTTCAACTCCATGCGGCCGGCCTCGATGGTCGAGACGTCGAGCAGGTCATTGATGATGTCCAGCAGATGCTCGGCGCTGGTGCGGATGTCTTGCGCGTACTCGGTGTACTTCGCGTTGCCGATCGGCCCGAAGAGCTCCGAGCGCATCACGTCGGCGAAGCCGATGACCGCGTTCAGGGGCGTGCGCAGCTCGTGGCTCATGCTGGCCAGGAACTCGGTCTTGGTCCGATTGCCGGCCTCCGCCTCTTCCTTCGCGCGGTGCAGGGCCCGTTCCACGGCCTTGCGCTCGGTGATGTCGACGGACACGGTCACCACGTTGGCGACGCGGCCGGTGGAATCGAACAGCGGTGCCTTGGTGGTCAGGAAGATCCGTTGCTCGCCGATATGGCTCGAATAGGACTCCTCCGAGCCGGACAGCGTTTCACCGCTGTCGAAGACGCTCTGGTCCATCTCCAGGTGGCGCGCCGCGTAGGCGTCGCCGAAGAGATCGGCGATCGGCAGACCGACGGCCGCCTCCGGATCGGTGCTGAAGAAGGCGCCCTGATAGTTGTTCACGAACACGCAGCGCCCGCTGCGGTCGGTCACGCAGATCATGGCCGGCACGGAGTTGGTGACCAGCCGCAGCTTCTCCTCGCTTTCGCGCAGCTCCTCCTTCCTGAGCTGGTTGGTCGTCCGGAGCTTCTGCTCCAGGACCGAGGCGCGGCGCTTGATGATCTGCTGCTGCTTGCGCAGCGTCAGCAGGTTGTGCGCACGGGCACGGAACTCGTAGTGATCGAGCGGGCTCAGGAGGAAATCGGTCGCCCCCGCCTCGAGTGCCTTGTAGCGGAAGTCGCGATCCTCGTAGACCGTCACGACGATGATCGGCACGTCGTTGCACAGCGGTCGCCCGCGCAGCTCGCGAATGAAGGCCGCGCCGTCCATCGCGGGCATCTTGTAGTCGGTGATGACGAGATCGGGCGTGTTGTCGGCGATCCAGTCGAGCGCGGCCTGGGGCTCGCCGAAGCTCTGGACGATCGTCTCTTCGTCGAGCGAGGTGGCGAGTTTCGAGAGAATGTCCCGATTGGTGACGCGATCGTCGACGATGACGATCACGGGAACGTCCCGTCCCAATCCGCTTGCCTGGCCGATCACGGGGGCCTGTGGCGCCACCCGGACCACGTTTTGGCGTCTACTGTGTCCCACTGCCGCTATCCGCCTTAGCTTGCACGGACGCCCTCTGTGCAATCCATCGTGTCTTCGCACGCAGGGCCACAGGTCTTAAAGCACGCCTCCCAAATGAAGCGCCAGGACCGCTAGTTAGTCGGCGCCCCGGATCCAGACCGGATACATTCCTGTCCTCAACACTCTACAGCGCAATGCATAATCTAGCCAGCATCCTGTTACACGAGGATTTCAGCGTAACCTGCGCTGGCCTTGCGGCATCGAAAGGTCAGGCCGCCCGAGGTCGGTGGCACGGAGATGACGCGATCGTGAATGAACGACGCCCGCCAGTCGTGCATAACCGGCGGGCGCCCGATCTGGAGCGGATGAAGGGAATCGAACCCTCGACACGAAGCTTGGGAAGCTTCTGCTCTACCACTGAGCTACATCCGCAGCGTCCGATAAGGACGTTAGGCCGCTTCGCCTAGGGACGCAAGAACCGGGGCCCCGGCCTGCGGCTGACAAGGCGCGAGCCGCCTTGTAGGCTCGGGACCGGGCGCGGCCCTTGGATCATTGGTAAGGAATGCCTTCGACATGAAGCCCTTCAAGACCATCGCCGGAGCCTTGGCTCTCTTGGCCCTCGCGCTCGCCGGCAAACCCGCCGTGGCGGCGGACTGGGAGGCTCTGCTCGCCGAGGCCAGGGGCCAAACCGTCTATTGGAACGCCTGGGGCGGCGACGAGCGGATCAACGCCTATATCGCCTGGGTCGGCGAGCGGGTCTGGGCCGACCACGAGATCACCCTGCGGCACGTCAAGCTGGCCGATACCGCCGACGCGGTCTCGCGGGTGCTCGCCGAAAAGGCCGCGGGGCGTGAGGAAGACGGCTCGATCGACCTGATCTGGATCAACGGCGAGAACTTCGCGACCATGAAGGAGAATGGGCTGCTCTTCGGGCCCTTCACCGAGGCGCTGCCCAATTACCGGCTGGTCGACTTCGACGGCAAGCCGACGACGCTGATCGATTTCACCGTCCCCGTCGAAGGCCTGGAAGCGCCCTGGGGCATGGCCAAATTCAACTTCATCTACGATTCGGCGCGCGTGGCCGAGACCCCGGCCTCCATCCCCGAGCTTTTGACTTGGGCGGAGGCCTATCCCGGGCGCTTTACCTACCCGGCTCCGCCGGACTTCCTCGGCTCGACCTTCCTGAAGCAGGTCTTGGTCGAGCTGGCGCCGGACCGCGATCTCCTGCAGGCGGCCGTCCGCGACGACGCCCAGTTCGAGGCTGTCACCGCGCCGCTCTGGGACTATCTCGAGGCACTCAACCCCCATCTTTGGCGGGGCGGGCGCTCCTATCCCGCGAGCGGGCCGGCGCAGCGCCAGCTCCTGGACGACGGCGAGCTCGACGTGACGATCTCCTTCTATCCGTCGGAGGCATCGTCCCTGATCGCCAACGACCTTCTGCCCGACTCTGCGCGCGTCTTCGTGCTCGAGGGCGGGACCATCGGCAACACGCACTTCGTTGCGATCCCCTTCAACGCCAGCGCCAAGGCCGGCGCCCAGGTCGTGGCGAACTTCCTGATGGGGCCGGAGGCTCAGGCGCACAAGCAGAACCCGGAGATCTGGGGCGACGAAACGGTGCTCGACCTCGCGGCGCTGGCGCCGGATGAGCGGCGGCGCTTCGCCGATCTGCCGCTGGGCGTCGCCAGTCTCCCGCCCGAGGCGCTGGGGCCGACCTTGCTGGAGCCGCATCCGACTTGGATGACGCGCATCGAGGACGAATGGCGCAGGCGCTTCAGCCGCTAAGCCCGACCGCTCCGGGTCTCCGGCGGCATACCGGCGACCTCCTGCGCTTCATCCCGGCTCTGACGCTCGCGCTGTTCCTGGCGCCGGTCGGCGCGGGCCTGATCGGCACCTGGCTGCCCGCCTTCGGCTTCTTCCCCGCGCTCGGCGGCGAGGGATTGTCGCTCGATCCCTGGCGGGCCCTGTTCCAAGAGCCGGCGCTGCCGAGCGCGATCCGGCTTTCTCTGACCTCGGGCCTGATCTCCAGCGTCGTCTCGCTGGCTCTGGTCATCGGCCTCGTCGCCACCTGGCAGGGCAGCCCCTGGCTGCGGCGCCTGCGCCGCCTGCTGTCGCCGCTGCTCGCCGTGCCCCACGCGGCGCTCGCGATCGGCCTGGCCTTCCTCATCGCGCCGAGCGGCTGGCTGTTGCGCCTGCTCTCGCCCTGGGCGACGGGCTGGGACCGTCCACCGGATATCGCTCTGGTCCAAGATCCTCACGGTCTTGCCCTGACTCTCGCCTTGGTGGTCAAGGAAGCGCCCTTCCTGCTCCTGATGACGCTGGCCGCGCTCGACCAGAGCAACGCGGACCAGCGCCTCGCCGCCGCCCGATCGCTCGGCTATGGCCCCGCCGCCGCCTGGATGAAGACCGTCTTTCCGGCGATCTACACGCAGATCCGTCTGCCAGTCTACGCCGTCCTGGCCTTCTCGCTTTCGGTCGTCGACATGGCGATGATCCTGGCGCCCAACAATCCGCCGCCCTTGGCCGTCCTGGTGCTGCGCTGGTTCAACGACCCCGAGCTCGGCCTGCGCTTCATGGCGGCGGCCGGCGCGAGCCTGCAGTTGGCCATTGTGGTCGCGGCGATCCTACTGTGGCGCTGCGGCGAGCTCCTGGCGATCGCCGTTGGACGGCGCTGGCTTTTCCGAGGCGAACGCGGTGGCCCGGCGAAGACGCTGCGGCGCCTTTCCGGGACGGCTATGGCGCTCCTTTACGGCTTGTCGGGCATGAGCGTACTGGCCATGGCGCTTTGGTCCCTGGCCGGACGCTGGCGCTATCCGGACGCCTTGCCCAGCGCCTGGGGCCTGAAGACCTGGGTGCAGCAGAGCCATGGCCTGCTCTGGAGCGGGACCACGACGCTCTGGCTCGGCCTCGCCTCGTCGCTGATCGCCCTGTTCCTGGTCCTCGGTTGCCTGGAGAACGAGTCGCGGCGCGGCATCCGCTCGCTGGAGCGCGCGCTCTGGCTGCTTTACAGTCCTCTCCTGGTGCCCCAGGTCGCCTTTTTGTTCGGGGCCCAGGTGCTGGCCGTTTCGGCCGGCATCGACGGGACCTGGGTCGCCCTGATTTGGAGCCACCTGTT
This sequence comes from Kiloniellales bacterium, assembly GCA_022360075.1. The sequence goes on from JAKSDN010000688.1 coordinate 10,327, forward strand.
GTTCGTTCTGCCTTTCGTTTTCCTGGCGCTGGCCGACCCCTATCGAAGCCTGGACGAGCGCTACGCGCGCTCGGCACTCTGCCTTGGCGCCTCGCCCAACCGGGTCTGGCTCGAGGTCAAGCTGCCGATGCTGCTGCGGCCGATCCTGGTCGCGCTGGCCGTCGGCTTTTCCGTCAGCGTCGCCCAGTATCTGCCGACGATCTTCGCGGGCAGCGGCCGCTTCATGACCCTGACGACGGAGGCGGTGAGCCTCTCCACCGGCGCCGACCGCCGGGTCATCGGCGTCTACGCGCTGCTGCAGGCGGTTCTGCCGCTGATCGCCTTCGCCGGCGCGCTGCTGGCGCCGGCCTGGCTGTTCCGTAATCGGCGCGGGCTGCGGGGCACGGCATGACGGGACAAGAGCACGCCCGGACGCTGAATCTGCGCGAGGTCGGCATCGCGCTGGCCGATCGGCATCTGATGGGCCCGCTGAGCCTGACCGTGGCGCCCGGCGCGGTCTCGACGATCATGGGCCCGAGCGGATGCGGCAAATCGAGCCTGCTCGCCTTCGTCTGCGGCACGCTCGACCCGGCCTTTTCGGCGACCGGCGAAGTTCTGGTCGGCCGCGACCGGGTGGATCGCTTGCCGCCGGAGCAGCGGCGAATCGGCATCCTGTTCCAGGATGACCTGCTGTTCCCGCACCTGTCGGTCGCCGAGAATCTGGCCTTCGGGCTGCCGGCCTCGCTACGCGGTCGGAAGGCGCGCCAGGAGCGGGTCGAAGAAGCGCTGGAGGAAGCCGATCTGGGGGGCTTCGGCAGCCGCGATCCGGCGACGCTGTCCGGTGGCCAACGCGCCCGCGTCGCGCTGCTGCGCACGCTCTTGTCCGAGCCGCGTGCGCTACTCCTCGACGAGCCCTTCTCCAAGCTCGACGTGAACCTCAGGTCTCGATTCAGGCGCTTCGTGTTCGACCATGCCCGGGGCCGGGGCCTGGCGACCCTCATGGTCACGCACGACCCCGCCGACGCGCAGGCGGCCGGCGGCCAAATCATTGAAATTTCTACACCTATGACCGAAAGATCGCTCGGCAACCAGCAATCCCCGGGGCGTTCCGGCCCGGAGATGCCGGCCCGCCCAGCCCCCGCGACCAGCTAGGGCGTTTGGCGACCTGATCGAATCGGCGCCTGCCCTCGCGACCTCTGGAAGCGCCATCTTTTGGTTGATTTTAACCACTGGCGGTCACGCTACCCCGGATCATCGGACTAGGCCTGCCGTCTAGATTGCCCGCGGTGCGGTGACATCGATGGGCTAAGGCTCTCAATTTTTGACACCGAAGGAAGGGAAATTTTGACACCACAATCTGGGAAATCTAGAGTAGGACTATCTGGGGCATATGAGCCCAGGGGGCATACAGCACGCTCGCCGACCAAAGCCGGCCGCATGAACTTCGGTTTAGCGGTCGAGGTCCGCGTGAGACGAGGGAGCGACGGATAGATGTTAAGAGCGAAGTTCATTGCAGTGATTGCGGCACTGATGGCCTTGAGTGGCTGTGTCGGCTCGGACATCGAGGCGATGCGCAACGCCGAGGGGTCAGGCAGCGCCTTCACGCGGGCTCTCACCGAACAGTACCGGATGATCACGCTGTTCGAGGCTGACGAGATGTACGACTGGTCCGATGCCGGTTACTTCGCGCGCAAGGGCCTGCGGACGGCTGCAGGGGAAGTCGTCGAGCCGGAGCGGGTCGAGGATTGGCATCTGCCGGCCGACAAGGTCGATGAGTTGAGCTCGGCCCGGGCACGGCTGGTCGATCTGCTGAACGCGAGCGCCAGGGAGAAGTTCCCTCAGGAGGCCGCGACCGCACAGGGACGCTACGACTGCTGGATCGAGCAGCAGGAAGAGAACCATCAGCCCGACCACATCGCGGCCTGCCGCGACGAGTTCTACGCCTCCCTGGCGAAGCTCGAAGAGCTGATGAAGCCGCCGCCGCCGCCGGCACCCGCGGCGCAGCCCGAGCCTTTCGTCGTCTTCTTCGCCTTCGACAGCGCCCTGCTGTCGACCGAGGCCGAGGCCATCATCGACCAGGCCGTGGCAGCCGCCCGCCGGTTCGGCTCGGCCGAGTTCTCGGTGACCGGTCACACCGACCGGGCAGGCCGCAACGACTACAACGACCGCCTCTCCTTGAACCGCGCCAACTCGGTCAGGGATGCGTTGGTCGCCCGTGGCGTTGCCGCCAGCAATGTCAGCGTGGCCGGACGTGGCGAGGCTGAGCCTGCCGTGCCGACCGCCGACGGCGTGGCGGAGCAGGCCAACCGACGGGTCGAGATCATCATCCAGTAGACCCGAGCGCATTTGCGGAAACGGCGTCGCCCTGGCGGCGCCGTTTCTCTTTGCGCCGACGGAACGACGCCGCACAGACCTGTTCTCTGGTCGGCGCTACTGTTCCTAGGCCTCGTCGGCCCTGTCCCTCAGGTGCGCTTGCGGCCTATGGCGTCCCTGGAAATGCCCCGTTTCGGGGCGTAGAATGAAGTCCTTCCTCAGGCGGGAGGAGGTCGCGGACGGCGGACCGCAAGGAGGCCCAGGCCGATGTACAGTGAAACGACCCGGTCGATTCGCGTGACGGTCAAGCCCATGTACCTCGAAGAGCAGTCCTCGCCCGTGGAGGATCACTACGTCTGGGCCTACCATGTCCATATCGAGAACATGGGACCGGAGCAGGTGCAGCTCCTGAACCGCCACTGGCGCATCACCGATTCCATGGGGCGCATGCAGGAGGTTCGCGGCGCGGGGGTCGTCGGCGAACAGCCGGTCTTGCAGCCGGGCGAGTCCTTCGAGTACACGAGCGGCACGCCGTTGCCGACGCCGTCGGGCATCATGGTCGGCAGCTACGAGATGGAAAGCGCCGGCGGCGAGCGCTTCGACGTCGCGGTGCCGGCCTTTTCGCTCGACAGTCCCCACCAGCCGATCCAGGTGAACTGAGCGCACCTCGGCCCTGCTTGCAGAATCGTCGTGACCGGCCGCCAGCCCATCAGCGTCCAGCAGTGCCACGAGCAAGAGGGAAGCGTGGTCGCAGGTCCTTCGTCGCCCCTTTGGCCCGGACTGGCTAAAACGGCACGCTGGCGGCGCGGCGGCGGCGCGCGGCAGGAGCGGCCGACGTGATCGATCTGCGGCCGGTCCTCTTCATCATCGGGATCCTGCTCGCGATCCTGGCGACGGCCATGGTTATCCCGGCGATTGCCGACGCCGCCGCCGGACATCCCGACTGGCAGGTCTTCGCCGCGGCCGCCTTGCTGACGCTCTTCGTCGGCGTGTCCTTGATCCTCACGACACGCTCCGGCTGGAAGGGCTTCACCCTGCGTCAAGCCTTCGTCATGACGAATCTGGCCTGGCTCGTGATCGCCACCTTCGGCGCCCTGCCGCTGGCCTTCTCGGAGCTCGAGCTGAGCTTCACCGACGCCTTCTTCGAGGCCATGTCCGGTGTCACCACGACCGGCTCGACCGTAATCCTCGGCCTCGACAGCGCGCCGCCGGGTATCCTGCTGTGGCGCGGGATCCTGCAATGGCTGGGCGGAATCGGCATCATCGTCATGGCGGTCTCGATCCTGCCGGTGCTCCAGGTCGGCGGCATGCAGCTCTTCCGGGTCGAGGCCTTCGAGACCGACAAGGTCCTGCCGCGCGCCGCGCAGATCGCCGGCGGCATCTCGATCGTCTACGTCTTCCTTACCGGCCTGGCGGCGATCATCCTCTGGGCGCTCGGCATGTCCGGCTTCGAGGCCGTCATCCACGCCATGACCTCGATCGCGACCGGCGGCTTCTCCACCTCCGACCAGTCGATCGCCCACTTCAAGAGCAGCGCGATCGAGTGGTCGATCTGCGCCTTCATGGTACTCGGCAGCCTGCCTTTCGTGCTCTACCTGCGCGCCCTGCGCGGTGACATCCTCGCCTTCCTGCGCGACAGCCAAGTGCGCCTGTTGCTCACCATCCTGGCGGCCACGATCGGCATGACCACCTGGTGGCTCGCGAACCACCTGGAGATGACGCCTTTGACCGCATTGCGCTACGCGACCTTCAACATCATCTCGATCATGACCGGCACCGGCTACGCCACCGCGGATTTCAGCCAATGGGGCGGCTTCGTCATGGCCTTGATGTTCGCGCTCATGTTCATCGGCGGCTGCGCCGGCTCGACCACCTGCGGGATCAAGATGTTCCGCTTCATCGTGCTCTTCGCCACGGCCAAGACACAGATCCTCCGCCTGATGCAGCCGAACGGCGTCTTCATCCCCTACTACAACAAGCGTCCCATCCCCGAAGCTGTCGAAGAGTCCGTGATGGGCTTCTTCTTCCTCTTCATCGCGAGCTTCGCGGTGCTGGCGGCCGCCCTGGGCTTCACCGGTCTCGACTTCATCACGGCAGTCTCGGGCGCGGCCACGGCGATCGCCAACGTCGGCCCGGGGCTGGGCGATCTGATCGGGCCGGCGGGCACCTTCTCCCGCTTGCCGGACTCGGCCAAATGGCTGATGGCCGCCGGCATGTTGCTCGGGCGGCTGGAGCTCTTCACCGTGATGGTGCTGCTGTCGCGCCGTTTCTGGCGCGGCTGAGGAAGGAGAGATGAGCACCCGCATCCCGCCTCGTCCGACAGCGATCGAGCTGCTCGAACGGCTGGTCGCTTTCGAGAGCGTCTCCTCGCGTTCGAACCTGGATCTAATCGACTTCGTCGAGTCCTACCTGGCGAGCTTCGGCGTCGCCGCGCGGCGCAGCCGCGATGCCACCGGGGCCAAGGCCAACCTGCTGGCGAGCCTGGGGCCGGCCGTCCCCGGCGGGATCATCCTGTCCGGCCACACCGACGTGGTGCCGGTCGAGGGCCAGCCCTGGGCGAGCGATCCCTTCACCCTGCGACGCGCCGACGGCCGGCTCTACGGCCGCGGCACGGCCGACATGAAGGCCTTCCTGGCCGTCGTCCTCGCCCTGGTTCCCGAGGCCCTGGCGGCGGGGCTGCGCCTGCCGCTGCATCTGGCGATGAGCTACGACGAGGAGACCGGCTGCTTCGGCGTGCCCGGCCTGATCGCCGATCTCCAGAACACCGTACCGGCGCCGAGCCTGGCCATCGTCGGCGAGCCGACCGAGATGCGCATCGTCAACGCGCACAAGGGCTGCTCGGTCTATCGCACCACGGTGACCGGATTGGAGGCGCACTCCGCCTATCCCGACCGCGCCGCCAACGCGATCGCCGCGGCGGCGCGGCTGATCGCCTTCATCGAGAGCCAGGCCGAGGAGCGCCAACGGCCGGAGAACTGCGACCCTCGCTTCGATCCGCCCTTCACCAGCTTCAGCGTCGGCATCATCGAAGGCGGGACGGCGCAGAACATCGTGCCGCGGCATTGCAGCTTCGTCTGGCAATGCCGCGCCCTGCCGAGCGACGACGACGCAGCCCTCCTGGCGACGTTCGAGCGCTTCGCCGAGGAGCAGGTCCTGCCCGGCCTGCGCGAACGCGCGCCCGAGGCCTCGATCGTCACGCAGACGCTCGCCCGCGTGCCGCCGCTACGGCCCGAGGCCAACTCGCCGGCCGAGGCCCTGGTCGGCTATCTGACCGGCGCCAACCGGAGCGGGACCATGGCCTTCGGCTCCGAGGCGGGGATCTTCCAGGCGGCCGGCTTTCCCACCGTGCTGTGCGGACCGGGCTCCATCCTGCAAGCCCATCAACCGGACGAATTCATCGAGATCGCCCAGATCGAGGCCTGCGAGGCCTTCCTGCGCGACCTGATCGCCTGGGCCAGCCAGGCCGACTCGCCCGCCTGGCGCCCGGGCTGAAGAAGCCCCTATTGCGGCAGCAGGAACTTCGCCAGATCGCGCGTGAGTGTCGTCTCCAACTGGCGATCGAGATCGGCCATCAGATCGCGCGTCAGCTCGAACCAGAGCCTTTGCCGATCCACCTCACTGGCATTCTCCGCCAGGGTCGAAGAGCGCGTCCCGGCGACGCTCGCCTGGCCCTCGACGAAGCCGTCGCCGGCCAGGATCGTGACCTCGATCGCGACCTCCGCCTCGTAGCGCTTGGACTGCTGATTGAGGAAGAGGCCCTTGATGCCGCCGGTCGTCTCCAGGGGCACCTCGACGATCCCGGCCTCGGTGACGTCGTAGCGCAGCCGACGGCTCGTCCCGGCAGCCTCCAGGCGTTGCTCGGCCCAGCGCAGAGCGGCATCGGCCGGCGGCACCGGCGCCAGATGGTCGACGTGCGGCTGCCTTATCGGAGCGGCATAGCTCTGCTCGAGCTCGATGCCGGCCACGTCGAAACGCAGCGCGGGACGCGCCGCGAAGTCGAGTTCGGGAAAGACCGGGCGCGGCGTGCCGCAGGCCGCGAGCGCCAGGCCGATCAGTAGCGCGGCGGCGAGTCCGCGGCCCCGGCTCGCAAGATACGTCATCGGGCGCGGATGTCGTCGATAGACTGCTCGGAGAAGCGGTAGTCGATGTTGCAGAACTGGCAGGTCACCACCAGCTCGCCGTCGACCTTCATGTACTCGAGATCTTCATCGGGCAGAGAGCGCAGGACCGATTCGATGCGCTCCCGGCTGCAGCGGCAGCCTTCGTGCAGGAGCCGGGCCTCATAGACCCTGACCCGTTCCTCGTGGAACAGGCGATAGAGCAATTGGTCGGCGGAGAGCGCGGGATCGAGCAGCTCGTGGTCGCGGCAGCTCGACATGAGCACGACATTGCGCCGCCAATCGTCCTCCTCGCCGCTGCCCAGCCATTCCTCGCCCTCTTCGGGAAGCTGCTGCAGGATCAAGGCCCCGGCCCGCCAAGCGCCTTCGGCGCGCCCGGCCGCGAGTCTGATCGCCGCGTTGAACTGCTCGGACTGACGGAAGTAGTGCTGCACGATCTCGGCCAAGCTGTCGCCCTCGAGCTCGACGATCCCTTGGTAGCGCTCGCTGTTGTCGCCCTGATCGACGGTGAAGGCGAGATAGCCCTGCCCGAGCAGCGCGGTCGCCGACGGTCTCGCCGCCGCGCCCTCCTCCCAGACCTCGGCGAGCTTGTCGGCATCGACCTCGGCATAGGCGCGCAGCTCGCCACCGCTCGTGACGTCGGCGACCATCATCCGCACCGGGCCGTCGCCCTTGGTCTGAAGCGTGAAGATGCCGTCGAACTTGAGCGTGCTGGAGAGCGCCGCGCTGAGCGCGACGAGCTCGCCGAGCAGCGCCGCCACCGGCTCGGGATAGTCATGGCGCCCGAGGATCAGATCGACGAGCGCGCCGAGGCGCACCAAGCGACCGCGCAGGCCCGGTATCTCGAGCAGGAAGGGCCGGACGAAGTCGTCGCGGAGCGTGCCGGCCGATAGGTCGCCCTCCGGCATCAGGCCAGGCACCAAAGCAGGATGCCCTTCTGCGCGTGCAGACGGTTCTCCGCTTCGTCCCACACCACCGACTGCGGGCCGTCGATCACCGAATCGGTGACCTCTTCGCCGCGATGCGCCGGTAGGCAATGCATGAATATCGCCCCCGGCTTGGCCCGGCGCATCAGCGCCTCGTCGACCTGATAGGGGCGCAGCAGGTTGTGCCGCCGCATGCGGCTGTCGGGATCCTCGCCGTCTCCCATGGAGATCCAGGCATCCGTGACCACGCAGTCCGCCTCTTCGATGGCCTCGGTCAAGTCATGGGTGACGCTGACGCGGCCGCCCTCCGACTCGGCCCAGGCCACGACGTCGGCGGGCGGCACCAGCTCCTCGGGGCAGGCCAGGCGCAGCTCGAATTCGAAGCGCGCCGCCGCGTGCAGCCAGGAGGCCGCCATGTTGTTGCCGTCGCCCGACCAGACCACGACCTTGCCGGCGATCGGCCCGCGATGCTCCTCGAAAGTCATGACATCGGCCATGAGCTGACAGGGATGGGTGCGGTCGGTCAGCCCGTTGATCACCGGCACGCTGGCGTTCTCGGCCAGCTCGAGAAGCTTTTCCTCCGCCGTGGTGCGGATCATGATCGCGTCGACGTAGCGCGACAGCACGCGGGCGGTATCCGCCACGGTCTCTCCGCGGCCGAGCTGCGTGCCGCTCGGCTCCAGGACCACCGCGTCACCGCCGAGCTGGCGCATGCCGACCTCGAAGGACACGCGGGTGCGGGTCGAGGGCTTCTCGAAGATCATGGCCAGCGACTTGCCGGCCAGCGGCTTCGCCGCGCCATTGCCGTCGGTCGGGCCCTCGGCCTTCAGGGCCTTGCCCGATTCGAGGATGCCGCGCAGCGTCCCGCCGTCGAGGCGATCGAGATCCAAAAAGTGACGGACTTCGGCCATGGCCTCAGGCGGCTTCCGCCCAGCCGGCCGAGACCTGCTCGAGGATACCGGCGGCCTCGTCTATATGGCTTTCCTCGATGATCAGCGGCGGCAGCAGCCGGACCACGTTCTCGGCGGCCGCGACGACCAGTAGGCCGTGATCGCGCAGCCTTGCCATCATCTCGCCGTTGGGCACGACACATTTCAGGCCCAGCATCAGGCCGACGCCGCGCAGCTCCGCGAAGACGTCGGGGTGGCGCGCGACGAGACCGCCGAGCTGCTCCCGGGCGTAGCGGCCGACCCGCTCGACCCGCGCCAGGAAACCGGGCTCAAGCACGACATCCAGCACGGCGTTGCCGACCGCCATGGCCAGCGGGTTGCCGCCGAAGGTGCTGCCGTGGGTGCCCGCGGTCATGCCCTTGGCTGCTTCCGCGCTGGCCAGTATGGCACCGACCGGGAAGCCGCCGCCGAGACCCTTGGCGAGGGCCATGACGTCGGGCTCGATGCCGGACCACTCGTGGGCGAAGAGCTTGCCGGTGCGGCCGACCCCGCACTGGATCTCGTCGAAGATCAGCAGCAGGCCGAACTCGTCGGCGACCTGGCGCAGGGCGCGCAGATAGTCGAGGTCCGCGGCGCGGATGCCGCCCTCGCCCTGCACCGGCTCGACCAGAATGCCGGCGGTCTCGGGCGTGATCGCCTGGCGCAGCTCGTTCATGTTGCCGAAGGCGACCTGGTCGAAGCCCTCGAGCGCCGGGCCGAAGCCCTCGATGTACTTCGGGTTCCCCGCCGCCGCCAGGGTCGCCAGCGTACGGCCGTGGAACGAGCCCTCGCAGGTGATGATGCGATAGCGCTCGGGCCGGCCGGTCGCGTGATAGTATTTGCGCGCGACCTTGATCGCGCCTTCGACCGCCTCGGCACCCGAGTTGCAGAAGAAAGCGCGCGCGGCGAAGCCGGCCTCGCAGAGCCGCCGGGCCAGGCGCTCGCCTTCAGGAATCCGATAAAGGTTGGAGCAGTGCCAGAGCTTCTCGGCCTGCTCGTGCAGCGCCTCGACCAGATGCGGATGGGCATGGCCCAGGGAGTTGACCGCCACGCCGCTGCCGAAGTCGAGGTATCGTCGCCCGTCCGCCGTGAAGAGATAGGCGCCTTCGCCAAGCTCGAAGGCGAGTTCCGCACGGGCATAGGTCGGCATCAATACGTCGCTCACGGTGCAGCTCCTTCACGAAGGCGGCACGCCGGCCAAGGTCGAGTTTACCATGGAAAAGGGCCGGCACGATGGGCCCGAATGGCGCGGCTGTCAACCAAGGTGTTGGCGCCGGGGCCCGGCAGGTTTTGCGTTCAGTTCTGGTCGGTACCGGCAGGACCGCAGACCGCTCTAGCCGATCGTTCGGGCGATGCCGTGCCGAGAATTTCGCCCCATTCGGAAGGACCTATCCATTGGGCCAAGCCGAACCGTTGGGCCAAGCCGAAAGAGCTAACAATTTAGCAATACTACGGCGGCAAAGATGGGCGGGACGGGTTCACCGAGGTTCGGCCAATGATCCTGGATTTCGCCTGTCCTATTCCGCCCGCGGAGGAGGAAGAGGCGCGCCTGCTCGCGCTGGCGAGCTATGGCATCGTCGACACGCCGGCCGAAGCGGAGTTCGACCGCTTCGTGCGCCTGGCGAGCGAGCTCTTCGAGGTCCCGATCGCCGTGATCTCGCTGGTCGAGCGCGACCGGCAGTGGTTCAAGGCGATCGTCGGCCTGGAGGCCAGCGAGACGGAGCGCCAGGTCTCCTTCTGCGGCCATGCCATCCTGTCCGATGACCCCCTGGTCGTTCCGAACGCGTTGGAGGACCCGCGCTTCAAGGGCAACCCCTTGGTCGTGGGCGCGCCCAACATCCGCTTCTACGCCGGCGCGCCTTTGATCACCCCGACGGGGGCGAGGCTGGGCACTCTTTGCATTATCGACGACAAGCCGCGTTCGGGCTTCACCGATTGCCAAGCGACCTTGCTGGCCGACCTCGCGCAGCTCGTGATGGACCGGCTTGAGTTGCGCAAGGCCGAGGCCGAGCGGCGGATCAGTCAGGAGCGCTTCCGCAAGATCGCTTCGACGACCCCTGAGGCCATCGTCTGCGCCGACTTCGAGGGCACGATCCAGTTCTGGAACGAGGCGGCGGAATCCATCTTCGGCTACCTCAAGGAAGATGCCCTCGGTCGGAACGTGGCGATGCTCGTTCCTGAAGAGTCGCAGTCGGCGCACCAAAGCGGCATGGAGAGATTCGTCACCGGCGGCACGCCAAGGCTGATCGGGCAGACCCGCGAGTTCATGGCGCGCCGCCGCGACGGCGA
>JAKSDN010001296.1 GCA_022360075.1 Kiloniellales bacterium
AACTCGATCCACGCCCACGATCAGTACACCGAGCTGAAGACCATCTGGATCGACGTTTCCGATTCAGAGGTCGAAACTTCGATCGACTGAGCCCGGACGGAGCCTCGAGGCGCAGATGAGCGCCTACGCCGCCGTTCGAACGCCCGAGGATCGGGAGACCTCGGGCTGGTACGCGATTCTGCCCGCGCCGGGCCCGGTGCGCCGCCTCGAAGAGGATCTCGAGGCCGACTGGGTCGTGGTGGGGGCCGGCTTCGCCGGCTTGGCGGCCGCGCGCCGGCTGACGCAGCTTCGCGGCGGCGATCGCATCGTCCTGCTCGACGCGCAGCGCATCGGCTGGGGGGCGGCCGGGCGCAACTCCGGCTTCATGATCGATCTGCCGCACGAGCTGAACAGCCACAGCTACGCCGGCGGGCAGCATGCGGACCGCAAGCAGATCCGCATGAATCGCGCGGGCATCGCCTTCGCCCGCGAGGCCGCCGAGGAATACGGCCTGCAGGCCCACGTCAATCCCTGCGGCAAGACCCACGGGGCGACGGACGGCAGCGGCCTGAAGGCCCTGCGCGCCTTCGAGGGCCATCTTGACCGGCTCGGCGAGCCCTATCGCCGTCTGGACGCGGGCGACCTGAAGCGCCTCACCGGCAGCGACTACTACGCCGGCGGCACCCACACGCCGGGTGCGGTGATGATCCAGCCGGCCGGCTACGTGCGCGGCCTGGCCGAGGGGCTGCGGCGCAAGGTCGCGATCTTCGAGGAGAGCCCGGTCCTGCGCATCGAGTCGGGCCGAGACAAGACGCTGCATACGCCCAAGGGCAGCGTCCGGACCCGCAACCTCGTGCTCACGGTCAACGGCCAGATCGAGTCCTTCGGCCTGTTCGAGCGCCGGCTGATGCACGTCTTCACCTACGCGAGCATGACCCGCGTGCTCACCGCGGCCGAGCAAAAGGCGCTGGGCGGCGAATCGGAATGGGGCCTGATCCCGGCCGATCCCATGGGCTCGACCTTGCGGCGGATCAGGGAGGGCCGGATCGTGGTGCGCAACACCTTCACCTACAATCCGGACATGCGCACCTCCAAGGCGCAGGTCGAGCGGATCGGCCGGGCGCACGACAAGTCCTTCCGCGCGCGCTTTCCCAGGCTCGGCGACGTGACGACGGAATACCGCTGGGGCGGCCACCTCTGCCTGTCGCTGAACTCGGTGCCGGCCTTCGGCGAGGTCGAGGAGGGCCTCTACGTCGCCTGCTGCCAGAACGGCCTCGGCACGGTCAAGGGCACGCTCGCCGGCAAGCTGATCGCCGACCTCGCCTGCGGCGCGAACGACCCCATGGTCGGCGAGATGCTCGGCTACGACGCCCCTCGCCCGCTCTACCCGGAGCCCTTCATGACCTTCGGCGTCCGCGGCCGGCTGTGGTGGATGCACAGGCGGGCGGGGCGGGATCTCTAGTGGTTCGACTTCGACATTCCGATCCCGGAATGCCGGGCCGCCCCACTAGATAACTCTTTGTTTGGGTTCAATTCTGGTCGACACTTGATCCAATTTCATCGGACTCAAGTGTCGGAATTGAACCACTAGGGCCGTACGTCACGATTCGCGATCGCTGATCAATGCGGCAAGATGTCGATTTCCGACGGTGCTCCGGACGCCACCGCTAGCTCTTGGTCGCAACGCAGATCGACACCTCTGCGAGCTCTGCGTTCGCGGGCGTCGTTGGAACAATGCCTTTGGGTTGATTGCGATTTAACGACTGCTCCATCATGCCCGAGTTCTGGTTGAACTGTCGATTGACGGCGAAGTGTCGGGAGACGGTCTCGCGGAGAGAATCGGTCGTGTAGTCCCTGACGTGAAAACGGGAGGTCTCCAGGCCCCATTCGTTCGGCGCCGAGATGACCAGAAGGCCATCGTTTGCCAGGACCCTAAAGGCTTCGACAAGGAAGGACTCGTCGTCGTCGACATGCTCTATCGTTTCAAAAGAGACCACCAGATCAACGCTGCCGTCCCCAAGAGGTATCTGCGCAGCCGATCCGACGTGAAAAGCGGGGCCGGGGTAGATGCGGCGGGCGTAGTCGACCGCTTCGGCGCTGATCTCGACACCGACGACGGACTTGGCGTGGCCCGCCTGTAGCAAAAGAGCTGATCCGTAGCCGGTGCCGCAAGCAATGTCCAAGACACGTTGACCGTCTGCGTAGCTGCATGCGAAGCGATAGCGGTCTAGATGAAACGCGGCGCGCTCTCGGTGGAAGATATCCACCCGATTGGCGTCCATACGCTCGTCTTTGTTCCTAATCAGCCAGCGGTCAGTTCTCGAAACGGCACCCTTTGCGAATAGCGCAAAGCGATAATAAGCGCCGAGAATCTTGGCGTTTAGCATCGTGATCCAACTGGCTAAGTAGAAGACGATAGCACAATCGATGGTTCCGAGGGAATCGACCTTGATGGCATCGAGTATGAGGTTTGTGACGCGCGATAGATCCTCGTTTATCACGCTTGGCAAAGCTTGTAGCCGGTCTACTTCGGCATCTCTGTTCAAGACACTGGGCGTCGGAGCTCGGTTCGTCCTTCAGGCTCGGGAAGAGCATTGCAAGCCTGGGACAGTTCCGGTTCGAGATCGCATACGCGACTATCAGCCGATCCTCCCGAAGGAGCTTGGGGCGTAACGGCCGTCGGCGGCGGCTGGGAGTCCGAAGAAGTCGTCTGGATTCGACGAAAAGCCGATCGGCGAGTCATGACCCAGAACTTCTGACCTTCGGCGACGTTCCGTGCGCGGTTTCGATCAGCCAGCCTCTCAGAATCTCGGCCGCGGGCGATAGCGCGCGGTTCTCGTTTCGGGTCAGGTAGTAGGCGCCCGGCGCTTCGATTGCGAGGTCCGAGAAGGGCACGAGCTTGCCCTCCTCCAGCAACGGGCCGATCAGCCGCTCCCAGCCGAGGGCGACGCCCTGGTCGTCCTGGATCGCCTGGAGCAGGACGGTGAAGTTGCTGAAGCGGCGGCCGAGCAGGGGGCCGTGCTTGACGCCGGCGCGCCGCAGGAACTCCTCCCAGTTGGTCCATTCGGGGTCCGCGCCCTCGACGTGCAGGAGCTGGAGGCTTGCGATGTCTTCGGCGGCCACGTCCGCGTGCGTGCGCGCATAACCCGGTCCAGAGACCGGGAAGATCCGCTCGTCGAACAGCAACTCCGCCGACTCGTCGGGCCAGGCGCCGGAGCCGTAACGGACCCTGAGGTCGACGTCGGCGCTGCGGTAGCGCGCCGGGTCGTCGGAGACGAGATGGTTGACCAGGATGTCCGGGTGGCGGCGCCAGAAGGCGCCCATGTGGCGCATCAGCCACATGCTGGCGAAGGCGTTGGTGCAGGCGAGCGTGACGCTGGTCTGGCGGTTGCCGGTGCGGATCCGGTGGAAGGTCTCCGAGGCCTCGCTGAAGCCGCGCGCGAGCACGCCGTAAAGCGCCTCGCCCTCGCTGGTCAGCCGCACGCCGCCGAGCTCGCGCGCGAAGACGGGTACGCCGATCTCCTCCTCGAGCGCCTTGATCTGGCGGCTGACGGCGCCGGGCGTGACGTTGAGCTCGGCGGCGGCCGCCTTCATGCTCATGTGCCGCGCTGACGCCTCGAAGGCCGCCAACGCGGTCAAGGAGGGAAGGTTGTAGTAGCGTCGGACCATTCTTTTCCCCGCCGGGACGGGCTTCGTCGTCCCGTCTCGCTTCGGCCAAGTCTGCACGCAACTCACCTCGCGTGTGAGTCTTTTTCCCCTTCACGCCGCGCGGGCATCGTTCCAGATTGCGCTTCGGTTACGGATCTTTGGCCGGCTTGTCGCGCCGTCCGGCGCGTTCCTTGATGGGAGGTGGACGATGGCCGTCGTGGCAGTCGCGGCGAGGCGGGGCGGCCGGGATGCCCGCCGAACGCTCAGAACCTGCCGCCGGGAGGAGATGCTGCCGGCACTGCGCCACGGGCTGCCCTACACCGAGCCCCTGCATCAGGAGCAGGTCGAGCGGATCGACGACGCCTCGATGCGCATCCTGGAGGAGGTCGGCGTCGACTTCCGCGACTCGGTCGCCTTGGCCGACTGGAAGCGGGCCGGCGCGAAGATCGAGGACGAGCGGGTCTACCTGGACCGCGGCCTTGTGCTCGAGCTGATCGCCTCGATCCCCAGCACCATCACCCTGCACGCACGCAACACCGCGCGTAGCGTGACGCTGGGCGAGGGCCAATCGATCTTCGTGCCCATGACCGGCGCGCCCTTCATCCGCGACCTGGACAACGTCCGTCGCAACGGCACCCTCGAGGACCTGGGGACCTTCCACAAGCTCTCGCACATGCTGCCGGCGCTGCACTCCAGCGCGCACGTCATCTGCGAGCCCATGGACGTCGCCGTGGGGCATCGGCACCTCTGGATCACCTATTCCTCGATGAAGCATTCCGACAAGACCTTCATGGGCATGTCGACCGGCGCCGAGAACGCCGAGGACGTCATGGCGATGGTGAAGATCCTGTTCGGCGCCGACTTCGTCGAGACCCATCCCGTCGTCACCGCGAACATCAACGGCAACTCCCCCCTGGTCTGGGACGAGACCATGCTCGGCGCCCTGCGCGCCTTCACCCGCCACAACCAGCCGGTGCTCTGCTCACCCTTCGTTCTCGGCGGGGCCAACACGCCGGCCTCGACCGTGCCGGCCGTCGCCCAGCTCAACGCCGAGGCACTGTCGGCCCTGGCCTATACCCAGGTCGTGCGCAAAGGCGCGCCCGCGATCTACGGCCACTATCTCTCGACCGTCTCCATGCAGTCCGGCGCGCCGATGGCCGGCACGCCCGAGATCTCGCTGATGAACTTCATGATCGGCCAGATGGCGCGCTACTACGGCGTGCCCTGGCGCACATCGGGACCGCTGGGCGGCGCCAAGACCTTCGATGCCCAGGCCGGCTACGAGTCGGCGACCACGCTCATGGCCACGTGCCTGGCCGGGGCGAATTACATCTGGCACGCGGCCGGCTGGAACGAGGGCGGCCTGCATTGCTCGATGGCCAAGTTCGTGGTGGACGCCGAGCAATGCGCCATGGCCTACCGCATGGCCGAGGGGCCGCGCTGGGACGACTTCGACGAGGCCCTGGCGGCCGTGCGCGACGTTGGCCCCGGCGGGCACTATCTCGGCCATCCGCATACCCAGGGAAACTTCCAGCGGGCTTTTTTCATGCCGCGCCTGTTCGACAACAATTCGTTCGAGCAGTGGCTTGCCGACGGCGAGCGGGAAACCGGCGAACGCGCCCGGGACTACGCGCGAAAGCTCCTGTCCGAGTATGAGGAGCCGAAGCTGGACG
>JAKSDN010001509.1 GCA_022360075.1 Kiloniellales bacterium
CTTCCCTACAGTCCGGAGCAGCTCTACAGGCTGGTTTCCGAGATCGAGCGCTATCCCGAGTTCCTGCCCTGGTGCCTCGCCGCCCGGGTGCGGCGGCGCGAAAGGACGCTGGTGGTCGCCGACCTGGTGATCGGCTTCAGGATGATCCGGGAGCGCTTCACCAGCCGGGTCTGCCTCGACCCCGATGCCTTGAAGATCGACGTGACCTACGCCGAGGGGCCCTTCAAGTACCTCAACAATCACTGGCGCTTCCTCGAGCACGAAGAGGGCTGCGAGATCGACTTTTACGTCGATTTCGACCTGCGCTCGCGTCTGCTCCGCAAGATGATGGGTCCGCTGTTCAATGAGGCGGTAAGGCGCATGGTGGGTGCGTTCGAAGCGCGGGCGCGGGACCTATACGGCGAGGGAGCGGAGGCCGAAGCGCTGCCGGCGGAGACGCAGCGGCAGTGAGGGTGATTGCCACCAGGGGTCACCCATCTTGACTCTTGTGTCGCGTTCGAGAGCCGCACTTCGCTTTCCGGCATCATCCCCTCCTCCTCATCCTGAGCCTGTCGAAGGGTGAGGATCGCTCCGGCTCTGCTCATAGCACCGAGCAATCCTCATACTTCGACAAGCTCAGCATGAGGGGATAGGGCTCAACGCTCATTTTGCAGCAAGGACAGGGGTCAACGACGACAGGTAGGTCGAATGTCGACAGGCTTCAAACCTGGCGACGCAATAAGTCCAACGCCGCCTCCACCGACGCCAAACGCACAGCGGTCCGGTCGCCCTTGAAGACGTGCCGCTCGCTGGCCGCTGCTTGTCCCTTGCGGCATACGCCCAGATAGACCAGCCCGACCGGCTTGCTTTCGGTCGCCCCGCCGGGACCGGCAATACCGGTCGCGGAAACCGCGACATCGGCATGCGCGTGCCCCAGCGCGCCCAGCGCCATGGCCTCGGCCACCTCGGCGCTGACCGCGCCGTGCGCCGCGATCAAGGCGGCTGGCACGCCCAGAGCTTCGCTCTTGGCTTCGTTCGAATAGGTCACGAAGCCGCGCTCGACCACGTCGGAGGAGCCCGCCACCTCGGTGAGGCTGCCGGCGATCAGACCGCCCGTACAGCTCTCGGCGGTGACGATGGTCAGCCTCGCCTGCCGGTAAGCCTCCAGCAGGGCCTCGGCCCGTTCGATCAAAGCGCTGGTGAGAATAGGCCCATCTCCAGCCAGTAGGCGACCAAGGCGCAGAGCGCGCCCGCGTAAAGACCCGCCACCATGTCGTCGAGCATGA
>JAKSDN010000851.1 GCA_022360075.1 Kiloniellales bacterium
GCCGTCTGCCGCCGTCAGGCGAATCGTTTCTCCGGTCATGCCCCTTCCTCACTGTCCTCGATGACCCCGGTTTAGCGCCCAAGGCCCGTCCGCTGTCAAGCCGGCTTTGGTTCGGTCGGCGGCTCCGGCGGCGGCCCGGGCACGACATCCGGCGCCGGCGGCGCTTCGGGAACCGTCGTTGCCGGCGTGGTCGCCGACTCCGACGCGCCAGGGCGCCAACACCAGACCGCGACGGTGCCGCGCCGGCCCGGCAGCTCAACCTCGCCGGCACGCTCGAATTCCTGGAAGGCATCCGCCGGCAGCTCGCCGTCGTCCCGGGCCGCGCTCATGACGGCCTCGGAGACCAGGAGCCGGCTGTCCCGCTCCCGGGTCTGGCGCTCCAGCCGGCTAGCCACGTTAACGGTGTCGCCGATCGCGGTGTACTCGAGGCGGCGCTCGTCGCCGACGTTGCCGACCACCACTGGGCCATAGTGCAAGCCGATGCCGACCTTGACCGTCTCCGCACCGCGGCCGGCGCGCTTGGCGTTCCAGCGCTCGACCTCGTCGAGCATGACACGCGCGCAGCGCAGGGCGCGGCTCGCCTCCTGGGTGCCCGGATGCATCGCGCCGAAGGTCGCCATGACCGAATCGCCGATGTACTTGTCGAGCGTGCCCCGATGCGCGAAGACGCAGCGCGCCATGCGGCTGTGGAAGCTGCGCAGCAGCGCGATCACCCGCTCCGGCTCCTTGTCCTCGCAGAGCGTGGTGAAGCCGACGATGTCGATGAAGAGCACGGCGACCTTGCGGTCGTCGGCCTTGTCGAGCGAGCGCTCGCCCCGGGCGAGCTGCTCGACCACGTCGGGCGAGAAGTAGCGCGACAGATTGGTCTGGGCACGCTCGGCCGAGGCTTGGCGCAGGACCAGGCGGCGCGAGCGCCAGACCGCCGCGGCGATGACAGCGGTGACGATCAACAGCAGGACGACCTGGTTCTGCCACTTGGTGATGTCGACGAAATAGGGGTCGAGGAAGACCTTCAGCGATTCATCCGGCGTGAGCGCCGGCCAGTTCACCTCGGGCGTATTCGTGGTGATGCTGTCGGGCAGGCGCATCATGGCGAAGTTGCCCGCGCTCCAGGCCAGTGCGAGAGCGATTCCCGTCCAGAGCACCAGGCCGGGCGAGTAGCTGAGCGCCGCGGCACCGAGCAGCACGAAGAGATAGGTGAAGTTGTGATAGCGGAGCTGCATCTGCGGCGGCCAGACCGGTTCGGCCAGGGGATTGGGCACCATCAGCGCGATCGCCAGGAGGCCGGCGTCGAGCGCGACGAAGACCGCCACCCAGCGGCGCCAGTGGCGGGCCTTCTCGCGCACCACCAATGGCCCGATCGACAGCGCCAGAAACAGGCCGACCAGGCCCGCCCACCAGAGCACCCGCGGCATGGGCACGATGTAGAACAGCCAGGCCGCGATCGCCATCAGGGCGGCGATGCGCACCCACATGGCGAAAGCGAGGCCGGTTTTCTCCTCGCGCAGGAACGCGGCCGCCAAGCGGTCGCCGACCTGCCGGTTGAAGCCCAGTGTCGCCAAGGACATGTCTGGCTGCCCCCTTTGCGGTTGTCGCTGCTTCCGGGAAAGCGCGTTAGTCGAGAAATGAGGCGATTTCGCGGCCGTGTCGAGACTCGTGCGCATCCACGCTACATTACCAGGTCCGCCGGAACCCTTCGATCGGGAGGAAGCCATGGCCGCCGTCACGCCGCTCGCCGCGAACCACGCGGGCCTGGAGAGCCTCGCCTCGCGCTTCGTCGAGGTCGAGCAGATGCCCTGGTCGCCGACCCGCTTCCCGGGCGTCGAGGTCAAGGTGCTGCTCGAGCAGCCGGAGACCGGTCTCCTGACCACGCTGCTGCGCATGGCGCCGGGCGCGAAGCTACCCGACCACGAGCACGTGCGCATCGAGCAGACTTTCGTCTTGGAGGGCTCGCTCGAGTGCGCCGAAGGCCGCTGCACCGCCGGCAACTACGTCTGGCGCCCGGCCGGCAGCCGCCACGAGGCCTGGAGTCCCGAAGGCGGCCTGATGCTCGCTTTCTTCCTCAAGCCCAACAAGTTCTTCGACCTCGACCCCGAGGGCGCGAGCTTCGATCCCCATGACGAAGGGGCAGGGCGCGGGTGAGGGGCCTAAAGGGTTTCGGTGAGCCGAGGGGCGAGCCTCTTTTCGGCGACCGCGGGTCCTACGCGATCGCGCTGACCGCTCGAATGGTCAGCGATTGAGGGTGATGTCGATCACGCGCCAGATGTCGCCAACCTGCTGCGGGTCGCGGCCGGAGTCTTCGTAGTAGACGCGCTCGCTGTAGCGTCGTTCCGCTTCGTCCTGTCGCCGGTCGAGCTCGGCCATGCGCCGGTCTTCCTCCTCGTACAGACGGTCGAGCTCGTCGTCCCACTGCTGCTCGATCTCCCGGATGCGCCGGCGCCGATCGCCCTTGTGGCGGGTCTGACGCTCGAGCCGCTCGATGCGGCGGCCGTAGCGCCGGTCGACCTGCGCGCGGCGGCGATCGAACGATTCGGCAAGCCGTTGCCGTTCATCCTCGATTCGGCTCAGTTCCGCCTCGAGCTCGAGGCGCGCTTGATCCTCGCGGCCCGTGCCCCGGGCGCGTTCGGAGAGAACGTCGGTCAGGATGCGGACGATCGTGTCCATGTCCTGCGCCTTCGCCGGCGACCATGAGCCCGCGGTGATCAGAAGCACCGCAACGAAGGGCGTGAGGCAGCGCAACAGGGCCGTGGCCGTGCATCCCCGCTAGACAAGCTCCGTCTCCGGATAGTGCTACGAATGGGGCGGCTGGAGCGTTCCCGCGCGGAAGTCGAAAACGGCGGTGCTCTTGGGGACTTAGCTCTCGCGGCCCGCCGCGACGCCCGAATCGACGGTCGAGGTGACGCCGTCGAAGATCTCGATGATCGAGGCGCCCATGTCCGGCAGCAGGAAGCCGATGGCGAGCGTGACGATGAAGATGATCAGGCCGTACTCGATCACCGTCGTGCCCGAGGTCTCGATCGCCAGACGGCGGAGGGTTCGGGCCGCGTCCCGGGCGAAGCTCATCGCTCTCAGCCTCCCAGGACGATCCAGCGCAAGCCGTTGCCCAGGCACAAGC
>JAKSDN010001417.1 GCA_022360075.1 Kiloniellales bacterium
ATGCGGCAGCCAAGCCAGCGGCGTCAACTATGGTGGCGTGCGGCAACAGGGCCGGCATCTGGCGGAGCTGCCGCTCGCGCGGCGCAGCCGACGGATCTGGGCCGAGCTGGAGACGCTGGTCGGCACGGACTGCGAGTTCGCGGTCACGGGCCATCTCAAGCTGGCGCGCTCGGACGCCGAGATGGCGGAGCTGGAAGCCTACGCCGGACTGGCCCGCGACCTTGGCCTGCGGTTCGAGCTGATCGGGCCCAAGCGGATTGCCGAGCGCTATCCCTGGTTCGGCGATGCCGTGCGGGGCGGATCGCTTTGCGCGGAAGACGGACACGCCAACCCGCGGCTCGTCGCACCGGCCTTCGCCCGCGCGGCCATGGCAGCCGGCGCGGATATTCGTGAGGACACGGAGGTTCGGGGCGCCGTCCACGATGGCAACGGTTTCGAGCTGCGCCTGTCCGATGGCGCCACGGTCCGGTCGCGGCATCTGATCAATGCCGCCGGCGCCTGGGGGGCGACGATCTCCGCGCGGTTCGGCGAGCCCGTGCCGGAAGAAGTGATGGCGCCGAACATGTGCGTGACGGACCCCATTCCCTATTTCCTGGTGCCCAACCTGGGCGTCTGCGGCGGCGACATCTACGTCCGGCAGATCGAACGCGGCAACATGATCTTCGGTGGCGGCGTCGGTGTCGCCAATCGGAGGCGGATCGAGGCGCGTCCGCTCGCAAGCGTGACGGCGGAGGCCGCCCGCGCCGCACTCGCGCTCGTGCCGAAACTCGCAACCGCCCAGATCATTCGGACTTGGTCCGGCATCGAGGGCGTCATGCCCGATGGTCTGCCGGTCATCGGACCGAGCGAGACCACGCCCGGCCTGATTCATGCCTTCGGCTTCTCGGGGCATGGATTTCAGCTCGGGCCGGGCGTCGGGGCCGTGCTCGCCGAGTTAGTACTCGACGGCGTGACCGAGACGCCCATCGCTCCCTTCGGGATCGCTCGCTACGCGCAACAGAAAGCCTCGCGGCAAGAAACCGGGCCCGCCGCGAAGGCGCCCGCATGGCAGTCGGACGAGGTCCGCCTGTTATCGGTCCCCTAGGCCCGACATGGCAAGCATGCCGCAAGCAAGGAGGCAAGAATGCATAACTGGTTCGAACGGGGTTTGCGTATCTGTAACCGATCTTTGCTGTTCGCCACCGCTCTGGTCCTAGGCGCGTCGATCGCCTCGGCGGCCGAGTGGCGGCTGTCGACCTCGTACAAGCCGGGCTCGGAAGCCGATCAAGGGTCGCGGGACTTCGTTGAGCGCGTGCGAGAGAAGTCCAACGGGCGCGTTGACATACAGGTCTACCCTGCCAGCCAGCTCGGCGATTGGACCGAGGTCTACGAGCAAGTCATGAGCGGCGCAATCGAGATGACCATGGGCGCGGTGCCGACCACCTTCGACAAGCGTCTGGCCATCGACTCCTTTCCCTATGCGGTAACCGACTATGCCGAGGCCGCAAGAGCCTATGCGCCCGGAGGCTACCTCTATGAGATCGTCGATGACATCGTTGCCGGGCAGGGCGTCAAGATCCTCAGCACCTGGGCCAAGGGCATGGGCGGCGGCGCCTTCACCGAGCTCGTTCCGGACCCGCTGAACCCGGATGCCGCCCAGAAAATGAAGGTCCGCGTCTGGCCCGGCGGCGTGACCCATCGGGCGCTGATGGAGCGTTTCGGCTTCACGGTGACGATGATTCCTTGGGACGAGGTCTACACCGCCCTGCAGACCGGTGTTGCCGACGGCGTGATCGGCGGCAACCCGGAGCTCACGGTGACGAACTTCAAGGACATCGCCAAGATGTACGTCCAGTACAACGATCATTTCGAGAATCACTACATCATGATGAACAAGGACCTTTGGGAGTCCTTGTCGGCGGAAGATCAAGCCGCTGTGCTGGACGCCGCCGTCGAGGTCATGGACGAGCGCTTTCCCTTGGCCGAGCAATCGGACGAAGCCTATATGCAGCAGCTCAGGGACGCGGGAATCGAAGTCGTAACCCTCGATTCGAAGAAGGCCGCGGAGTTCGCAGCCGTCGCGCGCCGAGATGTCTGGCCATCCATCAAGGACGAAATCGGCGACGAGCTCTATGAGCGCCTGAGGCAAGAACTGGGCTTGCAATAGAGGCGCGGCATGGCTTGCAAGGGCGGCCACGCCTACCGACGTGACCGCCCGCGCCATCCATCATGGTGCTCAGCGCTCCGCTTTATGGTCCAGAATCAGGCAGTCAGGCTCTTCACATGATGGACTCGAGGTCGCTGCCGCCTCTCTATGCGATGGCGCACCTGCTCTGGAGCACGAAGCTCTGGCTGAAACGTGCCACGCTTGTCGTGACCTGCGCCGGTTTCACGATCATCGTCATCGTGCAGATCGTCTTCCGCTACTTCCTGTTCCTGCCGCTGCACGGTCTGGAGGAGCTGGCCACCTATCTCGCGATGTGGACCTACTTCATCGGTGGCGCCTACGGCGCTTTCGAAAGATCTCACATCTCCGCCAGCTTGATCGAGGTCCTGGTCAAGAGCCAGCGTTTCAGCTTGCTCATCAGAGTCCTGGCGAACGGCATCACAGCGGGCGTTGCGCTGTGGATGAGCGTTTGGGCCTACGACTACTTGGCTTGGAGCATCCGCCTTGAGCCGCGCTCGCTCGAATTGCGCGCGCCGCTCTATTGGGTTCATGCCTCGATGTTTGTCGGCCTTGTCTTGATGGCCTTCTACTTCGCGATCGAGTTCCTCGAAAACGCCTGGCGTTTGACCGGCCGCGATCCGTGGCGACCTGCGACGGGCTTGGGCAAGGGTGCCGACTAGCATGGAACCGCATGTCGTCATCGACATCCTGCTCCTGATCGTCCTGCTCGTTCTTGGCGTGCCGGTGCCGTTTTGCTTTGCGGCGGCCGTGCTCTTCCTCTTCGTCACCGGCGACTACGCGTCGAGCAACTTCCTGGTGGCGGCCGGCTTCAACAAGACGTCATCGATCATTCTTCTGGCCATGCCGCTTTTCATCCTGGTCGGCGAGATCATGAGCACCGGAAGCCTCGCAAGCCGGCTGGTCGATTTCTGCGACAGCATCTTCGGCAGGCTCAAGGGCGGCTTGGGCGTGGTCGTGGTCACGGTCACGGCCGTCTTCGGCGCCATCTCGGGAACCGCGTCCTCGGCGGTCGCGGCCATGGGCACGATCATGGTTCCCCGCATGGTGGAGCGCGGCTACGACCGGGGCTATGCTGCCGCGCTGGTGGCGAATTCCTCCGTTCTGGCGCTGCTGATCCCGCCGAGCTCCGCGCAGATCGTGTACGGCTGGATATCCGGCACCTCGATCGCCGCCTGCTTTCTCGCGCCGATCATCCCCGCGATCCTCCTGATGGCCCTGTTCAGCGGTTGGAACTTCATCCTGACCCGGCGCATGCCGATCGAGCAGCCGGCAGCAGTGGCGTTCGATGAGACGTTGAGGGATGTAGCGCTGAAGGGGCGCCGGGCGACCTTCGGCCTTGCCATGCCAGTGCTCATCCTGGCCACCATTTACGGCGGCGTCGCCACGCCGACCGAGGCGGCGGCCGTCGCGGTTGCCTATGCCGTGGTCGTCGGCCTTCTGATCTATCGGGATGTGTCCCTCAAGGACCTCTGGCGGGTCGGTCACCGGGCCGGCACGACGGTCGGCGTCGTCATGGTGCTGGTCTTCTTCGCCGTCATGCTCAGCCGTCTCTTCACCATGGAGAACGTGCCGCATGCGGTCGTCGAGGTGCTGCTGGCCGCGACCGAGAACAAATACATCATCCTGCTCATGATCAACCTGTTCCTGATCGTACTTGGAATGCTCATGGATGACTTCAGCGGCCTCTTGCTGGCGACGCCCATGATGATGCCGGTCATTCAAGAGATCGGCGTCCATCCGGTGCATTTCGCCGCCATCATCGGGGTCAACCTGGGGATGGGTAACATCACGCCGCCGACCGCGCCGCTGCTCTACTTCGGCGCGCGCATCGGCGAGGTTTCGCTGGACCGTATGCTCAAGCCGTCCCTGGTCTTCGTGGTCTTCGGCTATCTGCCGGTTCTTTTGCTGACGACCTTCGTCCCGGCCCTGTCGCTGTGGTTGCCGAGCCTGGTGCTGGGAATCGAATGACACGATCGAGGAGGGGGACGCGCGATGAAATCGGGTGAGCGTCAACGTCCCAACGGTTGGCCATGGTCAGACCGCCAATCGGCGGATGCGGAATTGCAGAAAGTCACGTCACGATGACGGGTAACCTTCAGGCGTTTTCGACCGAGGAGTTTCAGGACCGCGTTAAGCGTGTTCAGGAGCCTATGGGCGAGAACGGCATCGACGTCCTGTTGCTTCATTCACCGGAGAACATCTACTATCTGACGGGACATCGGACCTCGGGCTACTCCGCCTATCAGGCCGCTGTTCTGGCGCAGAACGGCGACCCCCGGCTGCTCCTCCGGTATCTGGAACGCGGCAACGTCGATGAGTACTCCTGGCTGCCAGAGGCGGTCACCTGGAAGGAAGGCGACGATGTTGTCGAAAAGACGCTGGCGCTTGTCAGCGCGGTCATCGCCACGATCGTCGCCTTCCCGATCGCCCTCTTCATGACGCGCACCAGATCGGAAGCGGCACGGCGCCTCCGGGCTAAGAGCGTTCTTTGAGATCGTTCTCCCGGTGATGCGAGGCGGCATTACCTCAGGCTTGCTGCTGGTGTTCATTCTCTCCTTCAATGAGTTCACGCTCAGCTTTTTCCTCTACACGGTTGACGTGTTTCCGCTTTCGATCTGGTTGTTTCAGCAGGCCAACACATCGTTCAGTCCAACCATCTTTGCCGTATCCGCGCTGATCGTTCTTCTCAACGTCGTGGTGATCCTTGTCCTGGATTTGCTCATCGGCAATCGGGGTTCCACCCTTTGAACGAGGAACGGCCTGAATGTGTGAACAGGAACGGATATGAATGACGGTCTGGACCCCCTGGACGCGGGTGCACGCAGGCCGACGGGTCGCTTTGCACCGGAGTTTGCATCGCTTGAGGCCCTGGCCGCAGCGCTGAGGCGCCGCGAGATCTCGTCCGAGGAGGTCACGGGCGTCTTTCTGGAGCGCATCGCCCGCCTCGATCGAAAGCTGCGTGCGTTCACCTCGGTCTTTCGCGAAGAGGCTCTGATCCGGGCGGGAATGGCCGACAAGATCCGTTCGGCAGGGCGCCCGCTCGGCCCTCTGCATGGCCTCCCCGTCGCCATCAAAGACCTCTTCGACTATGCCGGGCAGCCGACCGAGGCAGGTTCGCTTGCATCGAAAGACCGCCATCCGGCGGCCTCGGCACATGCCGTGCGGTGCCTGGAGAACGCCGGCATGATCGTGCTCGGGAAAACTCAGATGGTCGAGTTCGCCTTCGGCGGCTGGGGAACCAACCGGGTGAAGGGCACGCCGTGGAACCCTTGGGATCTCGGGACGCAGCGCGTGCCGGGCGGTTCGAGTAGCGGCTCGGCGGTGGCCGTCGCCGCGGGGCTCGCTCCGGCCGCGCTCGGCACGGACACGGGCGGGTCGGTTCGCACGCCGGCCTGCTGGAACGGCATCGTCGGCCTCAAGACCTCGTCGGGCCTGATCGGCCGGGGTGGCGTGGTGCCGCTCTGTCCGACCCACGATTCGGTCGGGCCGCTCACCGGTTCGGTCCGCGATGCCGCTCTTTTGCTCCAGGCACTCGCCGGATTCGACCCCGAAGATCCGGCAACGGTGGGGGCGCCGAGGCTCTCTCCACTGGCAGACATCGAACGGGGAATCGAAGGCTTCCGGCTGGGCATCCTGGGTGACGACGATCTCAACCGGGTTGAACCGGAAGTCCGCCAGTCGTTCGAGGCCGCCTTGAAGGACTTCGAGGCTCTTGGCGCCCGCCTTGAAGAGATCCGCCTTCCGCTTTCAATCGATGATTACCTCACCGGCGGCGGCGACATCATGAGCGCGGAGAGCTTCGCTCATCTCGGATGCTATGCCGAGGCGCCCGACAGTCCGATAGATCCGGTCATCCGCGACCGGATTCTGCGCGGCCGGGACATCTCCGCGCCGGCTTACTTGGGTTTGCTTGAACAGCGCCGTGTTGCCCAGGCCGAGTTCCTTGCGCGGCTGGATCGGCTTGACGCGCTCATCGTTCCCGGCTGCCACCAGGTTCCGGTCCGTGTCGATGACGTGGACGAGGAGGCACCGCCCAACATCTTCGGCCGCTTCGTGAACTTCCTCGATCTGGCCGGTCTCTCCGTGCCGGTCGGGCTCACCGCGGCGGGCCTGCCCGTCGGCATGCAAATCGTCGTGCGGCGCTTCGACGACCCACTCGCCTTGCGCATCGGCCGCGCTTTCGAGAAGACACGGGGCGGACTCGTGCAACGGCCGTCAGAATTATGAAGCCTGTGTGCGGCCCGCACCGCTCGCTCAGCTGAGGTGGTCCCGGGAACTCGGACGGGAGTTCAAGGTGTATTCACCGGAAATCTGCGGAGTTTCCGACTTTCATCAGCATTGCATCAGATGGCCCGTGTTTTGAGACTGCCCCCAGGCTGCTGGTCGGCCCGTTGCGAGCCCGTTGCCGGCGGCGCCTCGCCGGCGGTCGTCGTTCGGTTGAGCGACGGCCGATCGAGCGCGAAGGGTTCGAGCAGCTTCGGAACCGTGCCGCTGTGCATGGCCTCGGCGAGCAGTGGCCCCACGATGGGGCCGAGATAGAAGCCATGGGTGGAAAACCCGAAGCAATGCCACAGCCCCTCGTGCCTCAGGGAGGGGCCGATGTAAGCAGCGTGGTCCGGCGTCATGCCTTCGATGCCTGCCCAGGAGCGGAGCGCCACGGCGCCCGCCAGGCCCGGCAGCACGGCCTGCGCCAGGCCGAGGTTATAGCTGAGCGCCGCGGCATTGAGCCGGGTATCCCGGGTCGCGGGTAAGATCGAGCCCTGGTATCCGCCGCCGATCAGGACGGTTCCGTTCGCCACTTGCTTGATCGAAAGCCGCCTGCCGTGCAGCCCGATCACAGAGTTCAAAAGCGGCGCCGTCCGGGCGGTTACGGTCATCATCAGCGCCACCATCTGCAAGGCGAGCGGCTCGCCCAGCGCGTCCGCAACCGCTCCGCCCCAGGCCCCGGCGCAGTTCAACAGCAGCGGTGCTGCCCATTGCCGATCGTCGGTTCGGCAGACCCAGATGCCCTCATCGCGCCGCACGCTGCCCACCTGCACGCCTTCCAGCACCGTGACGCCCGCCGCGTGCATCTGCCGGCGCAGCGCCTCCATGGTCCGGGCGGGACTGGCGTAGCCGCAGCTAGGCGCCCAGATGCCGCCGAGCAGCGTTCTGGCCAGACCCGGCTCCAGATCACGGAGCGCCTCACGGTCCAGCCTCGTCTCCGCGATCGTGCAATGGCGTCGGACCCGTGCCATCGCGGTGTCCGCCGCGGCCATCTCCGCCTCGGTTTCGATCAGCTTCAGATAGCCGACCTGGCGGAAGCCGCAATCATCGTCGAGAATCTCTTCCATCCGGTCCCAGGCCGCCAGGGCGTGCTCGGCGAGGGGCAGCTCGAAATGAATACGCGGGATGTGGTGAATGCTGCCGGCATTGACGCCGGAAGCATGCCGGCCGATTTGGTCCTGCTCTAGCAGGACGACATCCGCGCCCAGACGTGCCAAATGCATGGCCGTGAAGCAGCCATGCACGCCACCGCCGATGACAATGGCATCCGCGGCGGTCTTAGCTGTCGCGGCTATAGACAAAGCGCGTCTCGTCGGGCGGCGTCGCGGTCTCGTCCTGCGTCGCCAGCGCGGCGATCGGCAGAGGTTTCAGCGGTGGCCGCACGCCGAGGGCGCCGACCGTCTGCATGGCGAGACCCGTCGTCTCCGCAATGATCTCCGCGGCCGGCGTGCCGCAGATGCGCCCTTGGCACGTCCCCATGCCGCAGCGGGTCAGCGCCTTCATCCGGCCGATGTGATGAACCCCGGCCGCCGCGAGGTGCCGCAACGCGCCCGCCGTGACCTCCTCGCAACGGCAGATGATGACGTTGTCGTCCGGCCGGCGGCGTAACCAGTCCGGTGGGAAGAACAAGCGGTTGAGAAAAGCCCGCTCGCGGCGAAGGCGCGTCAGGCGCAAGCGGTCGGCGGCAATCAGCGCATCGCGGCGCGGTGGCGAGAGCTTGCCGAGCTGCACGGCGGCCTCGGCGGCGGCGATACGGCCGCTGTGGCGCGCGGCCTCCGCGCCATCGATGCCGGCCGCGTCGCCGGCGATCAGAGTGTCCGCCCTCGTGCTGTTGCCGTGGCGGTCCACCACCGGGGCCCAGCCGGGCAGATCTTCGGCCCAGTGAACGCGGCACCCGGCCAGGCGCGCGGCTTCGGTATCCGGCACGACGCCGAAATGGACGATCAGCAGCGCGCAGTCGATGCTGCGGCGTCGGCCGCCGTGGCTGAAGGTGACGCGGTGAATGGCGTCGCTGCTCTTGTCCGTTCCGGCGCTGTCGACCGAGAGATCGTGCACCGCTCGGAAGGTCGGAATGCGAGCCCGGCGGAGTGCGGCGAGGAGACCAAGCCCCCGCCAGGTCGCCGAACCCCAAAGCAAGGCGCCCGGCAGCAAGGGCGCGGCGGCCAGGAGATGGCGCCTGGGCGTGGTATCGAGCAGGGCGGCGATCCGCACCCCGGCGCGGTGGAGCTGTGCGGCCAAAAGCAGGAGGAGCGGACCCGTCCCGGCCAGGACCACCTTTCCTTCGGGCACGATCGCCGCGCCTTTCATCAGGGTCTGGACGCCGCCAGCGGTCATCACGCCCGGCCTGGTCCATCCGGGAACGGCGATAGGACGTTCTGTACTGCCGGTTGCGAGCAGCAGGCGGCGCGCCGTGCGTGTCCCTATCTTGCCGTTCCGAACGAGTTGCAGGCCGATGGGCGCGATCTCGGGCGGCGTGATGTCGACCAGGCTATGCCCGGACAGGATGGCCGCGCCCGGCGCGTTGCGCGCCTGGGCGATGAGTGGACGTCCCCAGCCTGCCTCCGGATGTGGCATGCCCGCGTCGCCCGTTCGGTCGAGGCCGTGCAGCACGCGTCCGCCGAGCGCCTCGGACTCCTCGATCAGCAGGCAGCGAAGGCCGCAGTCCGCCCCCATGGCGAGGGCGGCGAGCCCCGCAGGGCCGCCCCCGACGATGGCCAGATCAAGCGTTTCCGCCTCGCCGCTGGTCATCTCAGGCGACCTGCCGCTCGACCTCGAGGCCCTCGGAGACGGGGGTGAGGCATGCTTGACGATAGGGCACGCCGTCGATGGTCATGCTGCACTCGAAGCAGTGGCCGATCAGGCAGTAGGCGCCGCGCTGGCTTGCGGACACGGCGCTCCGTCGGCCGGACGGCTTGCCATGCAGCAATAGTGCCGCGGCAACCGAGATATCGGCGGGCACCCGCAGGCGCTCGCCTTCGAAAACGATCGTCACCGTCTCCCCGTCCCGGAGGCTGCGGAAGCGGGGCGCCCTGGCTTGCGTTGGCATCCCGGCAGCCTCATGCCGCCCGGAAGCGGGACGCCCTATAGGGAGCCAGCTCGACCGGCGGCGCCGAGCCCTCGACCAGGCCGCGGATGATATGGCCCGTGATGGCGGCCTGAGTCAGTCCCACCTGGCCATGGCCGAAGGCGAGATAGGCATTGGCAAAGCGTGGTGCCCGGTCGATCACCGGCAGGCCGTCGGGCAGGGACGGGCGGCAGCCCATCCATCGATCGGCGCGATCCCGCCGTAGCCGCGGGAACAAGGCGGCGGCGCGTTCGGCCAAGAGATCGAACAGCTTCGGATTGGGCGGCGCCTGCAGTCCGGCGAACTCGACGAGGCCGGCGATGCGCAGCCCGTCCTGCATTGGCGTAATGGCGATGCCGGCGCTGGGCACCAGCATGGGCAGCGCCGTTTCCACGCCCGGGTCACGCAGCATGAGGTGGTAGCCGCGCTGGGTGTCGAGCGGCAGCGTGAGGCCGAGTTCCCGGGCCAGCGGACCGGAATGCGCCCCGGCGGCCAAGACGAGCTCCGTCACCGGAACGGCCTCGTCCGCCGGCGTGGCGACGGCGTCGATTCGGTCTCCGTCGCCGAGGAGGCGGGTCACGGGCTGGGGGTGGAATTCGCCGCCGTCGGCCACGATACGCTCGAACAGGAAACGCCCCAGCGCCCGCGGGGACAGCACCTGTCCGGCGTCCTCGGCCAGGATTGCGCCGGCCGTCTCGCCCTCCAGATCCGGGACGCGTTGGTGCAAGGCCTCCGGGCTCAGCTCCGCCAGACGCATGCCGCGCGCCCGGCGCAGGTCGTTGTCGGGGACGGCGCGGCGCCGTTCTCTTTCGCTCAGATAGACATAAAGACAGCCGTCACGGCGAAACAGCGCCCGTGCGTCGGGCAGATCGTCCAGCAGTGTCATCCAGTTGTCGAAACCGGAAAGCGACAACGCCGCCATGGCGCGCGACAGACGGTCGTGCTCGCGCCGCCGGCTCGCCTTTGCGAAGTGCCACAGGAAGGGCGCGAGACGCGGCAGGTAGAAGGGCCGGATCGTCAGCGGCCCCTTGGGATCGAGCAGCAGGCGCGGCAGCTCCATGAGCAGCCGGCCGTTGGCTTCCGGAACCACGGCCGAGCCGGCGATGATTCCCGCATTGCCGGCCGACGCCCCGGAGCCCGGTTCTTCCGGGTCGAACAAGGTCACGGACAAGCCGGCCTTCTGCAAGGCACGCGCCACGGCCAGGCCCACAAGGCCCGCCCCGGCGATCGCCACCGTCCGTTTCGTGCGGTCCATAGCCTGACTCATCGGCGCCGATCTCTTGCGTGTCGGGCAGACCTTTGTCGTCGTCTGCTTGGCTGGTCGGCGCCCGATCGGGAGCGAGCGCCGACCGCCACCTCTCTTCGAGCCGCTAGTTGGCCGCCTTGCGGATTCTCTGAACCAGCTCTTGGAAGTCGGGTCCCGCCTCGGCCGCGAAGCGATCTTGAACCGCCATGGCCGCTTCGATGAAGGGCGCGGTATCCGGGCTGTAGAGGGTCATGCCGCCTTCATTCTTCAACCATTGCCGCGTCGCTTCCTCCTCGGCGAATATGATGGCCGATTGATGGCTGCTGGCTTCCGCGGCCGCGCGCCGGACGGCCTCTCGTTGGGCATCGTCCAGCTTCTTCATGACCCGGTCGCTCATGAACAGCGGTACGAAGGCCGCGATATGGTCGAGTCGCACGAGGTGCTTGGCGAACTCGTAGAACTTCATATCGCGGATGGTGGCGAGGCCGTTGTCGCTGGCATCGATCGCGCCGGTCTGCAGCGCGGTCGGCACCTCCGACCAGGCCAGGGCGACCGGCTGGGTGCCGAAGGCATCGGCGGTCTCGATCATGACGCGGTTTTGCGGCACCCGGAATTTCAGCCCGCTCATGTCGTCGATCGAATGGACCGGACGCTCGATGGTGAAGACTTCGCGGAAAAACACGCCGCCGTAGGCGATAAGATGCACGCCCGTATCGTCGTAGAGGCGTTTGGCCAGCTCGCTTCCCACCTCGCCTTCGAGCACCTGGGCGATATGCTCCTGATTCTGAAAGATGTAGGGCAGCACGAAGACGTTCATCAGCGGATAGTTCGGCGAGACATTGTTGGAGCTGATGAGGAACGCATCCACCGTGCCGAGCTGCATGGCGCTGAACGCCGTTTCCTCGCTGCCGATCTGGCCGCAGCAACGCAGGCTCACCGTGACGGAGCCGTCGGTGTACTGCTCGACCAGCTCCTTGAACTTCACCGCGAGAATGCCGAGCTTCGAATCGGCCGGCGTTTCCCACCCGACATTGATGTTGACGCTGTCCGCCCACGCCGGCGGCGCAATGGCGAGGAGAACGGCGGCTGCCGCTCCTTTCAGAAACTTGCCTATCTTGATCTGCAACATATTGGCCTCCACTTGCTTCCAGTCAGTCGTTGGCGAAGAGAATTCGCTTATTGCGGCCCGCCCCTTTTGCTCTTTCCGACCTCCCCAAGACGTTCGATGTGAAAAGAACGGCCCAGCGCATGACCGCGCTAGAGCCGCGGGCCGTAAACCAAGTTCGGCAGCCACAGGGCGAGGTCCGGCCAGAGCGAGAAGATCACCAGGCCGACGATATAGGCGCCGAAGAACGGGATGACCGCGATCGATATCGATTCCAGGCTGACCTTGCCGATGCGCTGCGCGACGTAGAGGTTCCCGCCTACGGGTGGGGTCAGGAAGCCGACCTCGGCGGTAATGATGGTGAAGACGCCGAACAGGATCGGGTCGATGCCGAGCGCCACCGCGATCGGCAGCAAGACCGGCGTGAAGATGACGATCTGCGCCAGGGAATCCATGAAGGTGCCGATCAGGATGTAGAAGATCGCGACGACGATCAGGAACAGCCAGGGATTCTCGCCGAGCAGGGCCATCAGCCCCATCAACAGGTCCGGCATGTCGTAGAGCGCGATGACGTGGCCCAGGGTGAGTGTCGGGGCCAGCAGGATGAGAATTCCGGTCATCAGCACCGTGAAGCGCAGCGCCCCGACGAACTGAGCCCAGCCGAGCTCGCGATAGACGATGACCTCGACGAAGAGCGCGTAGAACACCGCGACTCCCGCGGCCTCGGTGGGGGTGAAGATGCCGCTATAGATCCCGCCGAGAATCAGCACCGGTGCGCCAAGGGCCCACTTGCCTTCCCACAGCGCCAACACGAGGGGCCGCCAGCGGAAGGGTTCCGTCGTGCCCGGCGCATCGCGCCGCACCATGAACCAGACGGTGATGATCAAACCGATGGTCAGCACCAGGCCGGGCACGACGCCGGCCAGGAACAGCCGCGGAATCGATTCGCCGGCGACCAGGCCGTAGATGATCATCATGTTGCTCGGCGGGATCATGGCCCCCAGGGCGCCGGCGGAGGCCGCCACCGCCGAGGCGAAGCGCGGCGAGTAGCCCTCCGCCATCATGCGCGGGATGGTGACCGAGCCGACGGCGGCGGTGGTCGCCATGCCGGAGCCCGAAATCGCGCCGAAGATGGCGCAGGCCACCACCGTGACGTAGCCGAGATTGCCCTTGTAGGAGCTCATGAGCCCTTGAGCGATATTGATCAGCCGGGTCGCGGTATGGCCGCGCTCCATGATCGAGCCGGCGAAGATGAACAGGGGCAGCGCCAGCAGGGGAAAGGGCTGCAGGGCGACGAAAGAAGATTGCGCCAGGGAGCTTCCAGGGATGTCGAGCAGCCAGAGCCCCACCAGCGCGGTCACGCCCAGCACCACGAAGATCGGCACCCCCATCAGCAGCGTGACGAGGAAGACCAGCGCGACGATCAGCGGCTCGCTCATTGGACTTCCTCGTGCTCGCGCGCGGGCAGGCCTTGGCGGCCGCCGAGGAACCAGAGCACGTAGGTCTGGACGACGCGGATCGTCATGAGCAGATAGGCGATGAGCACGATGGCGTGCGGCCACTCCTGCTCGATGCCCAGCGCGGGCGAGCGATTGGTGAACTGGAACAGGAGGTCCAGATACTCGATCGCATAGACGATCATCAGGACGTTGAAGGCGATCCAGATCGCGTCGGCGGCGAGCACGATGGGCAAGGCCAGCACGCGCGGCAGCTTCTCGATCAGCAGGATCATGCGGATATGGAAATGATGCCTGATGCCGATCGAGGCGCCGAGGTAGACGGCCCAGACCATGCAATAGGCGGCGATCTCCTCGGTCCAATGCAAGCCGAGATCGAGCAGATAGCGGCTGATCACCTGGAGCATGACGCACACCGCCATGACGACGATGAGCGCGCAGGCGACGGTTTCCTCGAGCCTGAGATCGACAATGCGCAGGATCGCGCGCCGGGTCACCTTGCTCTTCCTCCCGCCCGGCATCGCTTGTTTAGCTTTGGAGATGCCGATTTTCTTTGGAAACGATTTCATATCGTGACTGAAAGAGTGCTATATATGCAAGCGAATTTGTCGTTAAGCCGCTAAAGCCTCATAATTCCTGTCTACTTTAGCTTGATCGATATGAAATCGTTTCCAAAAATGCGGTGCATAGACCACTTTCTTTCTGCTCGCTAGGATGGCGGCGCGCGGCGCATGATCGCGTCGCGACGCCCTACTTCATGAGGACCGAGAGAGATTGCGCGTGACTGTTCCCACCATCGGCGATGTGGCGCGCCGTGCCGGCGTGTCGCCGGCGACCGTCTCGCGGGTGCTGAACAATCCCGAGTCGGTGCGGGCCGAACGCCGCCTACGGGTGGAGCAGGCGATCGAGGATCTCGGCTACTTGCCGTTCGCGGCTGCGCAATCTCTGAAATCCGGCCGATCCTTGACCATCGGC
>JAKSDN010000353.1 GCA_022360075.1 Kiloniellales bacterium
AATGCACTCCCCACCGAAGGGGTTCCCCCTGTCGTACTTGGGGCGTGGGTGCCGGTCGAATACAGACCAGACGAGTTGGTCGTACTGCGGCGCAACCCATATTACTTCAAAGTAGATGAATCTGGCCAGCAGTTGCCATACTTTAACGAAATGCTGTTCCGTCTTTCGACCTGGTCAGACCGGACGGCGCAAGCTGTCGCAGGCACCGGCGACTTCTCCAACATGGAAGATCCTGGAAACTATGTCGAAGTGTTGAAGCAATCGCAGTCGGATGACAGCCCGGTCAAGGCCAACTTTGGACCGCGTGCGCTTGGTTGGCAGATGATGCTGAACTATTCCCGTGCAACGGCGGAGGACGACTACGACCGTGCGCTGCGGACGCTTTTCCGTGAAACTGATTTCCGCCTTGGTCTCAGTCATGCGCTGGATCGCGACGCAATCGGACAAGCAGTGGCTCGGG
Organism: Kiloniellales bacterium; assembly: GCA_022360075.1. The sequence continues at coordinate 461 of JAKSDN010000353.1, forward strand.
GGCCGTTTGCATACCCGTTTATGGGTGGATTGGTGTCCGGTTCGCCGGCGTATGACGCGGACTCAACGGTTTACCGTTCGTTTGACCAAGACAAGGCGAAAGCCCTGTTTGACAGTGTCGGTGCCGTCGATACCGACGGAAACGGCATTCGCAACTTGCCCGGCGGTGGCGATGATATCGTTATTACCGTCGTTTATCCGAATAACCGGAATGAGCAGCGCAAGCAGTTGGATGCAATGACATCGCAACTGGCTGAGGTCGGCGTCGAGTTGCGTCCGCGTGGAATCGACGAGGCAAATTATGACCAGGTGCGTAGTAGCGGTGCGTTTACCGCCCGGTTCGCACGTGACGCAATGATCAATCCAACCCGCCAGACTTGCAGAAACGTGCCAGTCAGCTTGGACTGCCCGTCGTTCCATAGGGCGGTGGATGGCAAAAAAGACTTCCTCGACTTTGAACAGGACATCGCGGATGCTTATGCGACCTACGTCAGCACAAGCGATGTGGCGCTGCAAGCACAGGCCATGCGCGATATGCAGAGAGCCATCACCGAAAATGCCTATGTCATTGGCACCATTCAGGTTCCTGCGGCACTGCTGGTCAACAAACGGATCAAAAACGCTCATCCAGGTACGCCCGTACGACTATACGAGTGGGCCGAGGATGGCGTGATGCGCGAGAGGCTTTACACGCCTGCTGC
>JAKSDN010000658.1 GCA_022360075.1 Kiloniellales bacterium
AACCTCCGAGGAGGCGCAGACATGGGTCACGGCCTCCGGCGCGTATTCGCGTAGCGCCTCCAGCACGCGCGCGGTGCCCTGGATGTTGGTGTCGTAGGTGTCGAGCGGCGACTCGAAGCTGGTGCGCGGATAGCTCTGGGCCGCCAAGTGAAACACGTAGTCCGGCCGGCACTCGCGCACCACGTGCTGGATCGAGAGGGAGTCGCGCAGATCGCCGTTGAGCAGGAACAGCCGCTCGCCGCTGTTGATGCGCGGCACCAGCCCCTCGATGTTGTCGAGCGGACTGCGCCAGCGGCACAGGCCGTAGAGGTCCCAGTCGGTCTGCTCCAGCAAGTAATCGGCCAGATGCGAGCCGACCATGCCGGTAATGCCGGTGATCAGGGCCCTGGTGGTATCGCTCATGACATGGCTCTGCTCATGGCTACTGCCGGTCCACTCCCTCGGCTCGATCAGTTGCGCTGGCGCATGAAGTCGGCGATGCGCTCGACGACGTAGCCCCGCGCCGCCTCGTCGACCGCCTGGTGGTTGCCGAAGGAAAAGCCGCGCTGCATCACCTCGGTGGCATGCCGGAGATCGCCGACCGTGCGGTGCTCGTAAAGCTCCAGGGCCGGCTGCAGGGCGATGTTGCCGCAGATGATCGGCCGGCTCTCGATCCTGGCATCGGTCAGCGCGGCGCGCAGCTCGGCCACCGTGAAGGGCGCCTCGGTGCGCACCTTCATGGGAAAGCCGAAGTAGGAATGGTAGCCGCCCTCGGTCTCGGCCTGGAACTCGAAACTGCCGTCATAGGCCGCGAGCTGGTCGCGAAACCAGGCGGCGTTGCGCCGCCGCGTCTCGACGAAGCCGTCGAGCTTGGGAAGCTGCACGCTGCCCATCGCGCCCTGCAACTCGGTGGCGCGCAGGTTGTAGCCGACGTTGATGAACAGAAAGCGCTCGTCGATCCCCGGATGGCGGTCCAGCCAGCCTTGCCTATCCTCGACCTCGCGCACCCAGCCGTGGGCGCGCAGCACCCGCATCAGCTCAGCATAATCGAAGTCGTCGGTGACGCAGATGCCGCCCTCCAGCGTCGTCATGTGATGCGAGAAGTAGAAGCTGAAGGTGCCGACCCGGCCGAACTTACCGACCGGCTTGCCGTCGTAGTAGGCGCCGAGCGCCTCGCAACAGTCCTCGATCAGGACCAGGTTGTGCTTCTCGCAAAGCGCGCCGATCGCCGCCATGTCGCAGGGATTGCCATAGACATGGACGATCATCACCGCCCGGGTCCGCGGGCCGATGGCCCTTTCGATCTCGTTCGGATCGATGTTCAGCGTGTCCGGGTCGGCATCGACCACGACGGGCACCAGCCCGCACTGGATCAGCGGCCAGACGGTGGTCGACCAGGACAACGCCGAGACGATGACCTCGTCGCCGGGCTTGAGGGCATCGCGCGCCGCCGGATTGACCAGACCCGCGATCGCCAGCAGATTGGCCGAGGAGCCCGAGTTGTTCATGATGCCATGGGCCCAGCCGTATTTGTCGGCGAAGGCGCGCTCGAAGGCCTTGACCTTGGGGCCCATGGTCACGCGGGTGCTCAGCAGGCAATCCAGTGCGGCGTTGATCTCCGCGGCGCCGAATGTCGGCTCGTGCAGCCGCACGACCGGATTTTCGCGGTCGAAGCCGTAGTCGTGCTCGGCGTCGCAGTAGGCCTCGACGGCCTCGTGAATGCGCGATCGCAGCTCGCTCTCCATCGGGCTTACCTGCTCCTCTAGCAAACAGTCGCTTATCAGAAAGGTCCGCGGAATTCGGCGATCTCGCTTTGCTCCAGGATCGCCGGTCTCCAGTCCGCCGGGGCCTTCTCGACCAGACGATGGGCGGCCTGCGCGATCGTTCGGCCGTTCGGATAGAAGATGTCCTCCAACGGACGGGTCGTGGGGCAGGGCGTGGGCGCATAGCCGAGCCGGGCGACACGGATCCGGTGCTGGCCCTGGAGCCGCTCGACGGCCTGGGCGACGATCTCGGCGCCGGCGCCGCAGTTGGTCCAGCTCGTGTCCACGACCAACAGCCGCCCGGTCTTGGCCACCGATGCCGCGATTGTCTCCATGTCCAGCGGCGCGAGCGAAACCGGGTCGATCACCTCGGCTGCGATGCCGACCTCTTCCAGCGCCCGGCGGGCGCGCAGCGCCTCGACCACCATGTGGCTGATGGCGACGATGGTCACGTCCTCGCCCTCGCTCAGGCGGCGCGCCCGG
>JAKSDN010000238.1 GCA_022360075.1 Kiloniellales bacterium
CCCTCAGGTCCTTGATGATGCGGGCCATGACCGGGTTGCCGCAGGCGTTGGCGAAGAGCTCGTGGATGCGATCGTCGGACCGCCAGTGATCGTCGGTGTGAACGTTCGGCAGGCGGGCCAGCTCCTCGATCTCCCGCTGCGCAGTCCGGAGCTCGCTCTCGTCGATTCGGCCGAGGGCATTGGCGAGCGCCTCGGCCTCGAGGACCTCGCGGACCTTCAGGCTCTGGAGGTACTCCGAAAGATCGACCTGCCGAACCATGAAGGAGCGGTTGGCGTGCTTGGTGACGAGGCCTTCGCCCTCGAGACGCTGCAAAGCCTCGCGCAGGGGCGTACGGGACACGCCGAGGAGCTCGGCCAGCCGCCCCTCGACGATCACCTCGCCGCCGCGCAATCGGCGCTTGTGGATCATCTCCGATATGGACGCGTAGGCGCGGTTCGACAGATTCTCACTGCCCGAGGATAGGCCTTCCATCGCTTGCCGGTCTTGCACGTCGAGCATCAGCCGATTTGGCGGTGCCGCTACACCGCAGTTTGCACCAAAGGTATACAATCTTCATACGATAATAGCATGCAACGAACCTCGATGCCCAGGGATCGAACGTCCGGTGTGACGCTGGGATCATTCCGCGCCGCTTCCTCCGAAGGAGAACTCCATAGCCTCCTGATCCCAGTTCGCTGGAGCAGGTCACGCTAACCGGTCTTCGGGTCTTTGAGCCTGACCGGAAATAGTCTTCTTCAGAACAAGAGCTTGGAAAAGGACACCTTCTCACTTGTCATTGCCGGACCTGATCCGGCAATCCAGTCATCGTTCGATTCAGGCGCCACTCTGGATCGCCGGGTCAAGCCCGGTGATGACAAGCGGAGTATAGTTACCCTCTGGCGTCACAGGATTCATTTCGAGCCAGATTTTTCGAGAAAGCGCTGCCAGTTCAGACTCAGGCTCACTGCATTCGGTCTCAGTGGCTTTGCCAACAGCGGGCCCGCTGCACGGCTTCGGCAAAGCGTTGCCGGCGGCCCGGCGGTGCAGCCTGCTGGCTGTATTCAATGGCATGCTGGCTGGCTTCGGCTATCTCCAATCCCGCACCGTATGCGGCCAGCCGAGCGACGCCCTGAGCGGTGACTTCGGCGTGCGGCAACGCGGTGACGGTCCGTTGGAGGCTGTCGGCCAGAAACTGGCAGAAGTAGGGATTGGCCGCCATGCCGCCATCGACATTGACGCGTTGTCCGACGGGGACGTGGCTATCCATCGCGGCGATGACCTCGCAGGCGCGTAGGGCCACACCCTCCAACACCGACTGCGCCAGGTCCTGCCGGTCCGTGTTCAGTGTCATGCCGATCCAAAGGCCGGCCGCGGAGCGGTCCCAATGCGGGCAGGCCAGCCCGGCCAACGCGGGCACGAAAGACAGACCCCGGTCGATCGCCGGCTTCGCGTCGAAATGGTTGATCTCCCCGACATCCGCGAACAGCCCGAGCGTGCGCGCCCAGTTGACGGCCGAGCTCGCGCAATAGACACCGCCGTCAAGCGCATAGATCGGGTTCTCGCCCTCCATCCGCCAGGCGACGGTCGGCAGCAATCCCTGCTCGGGCGATCGTCTGATGGTATCGCCGGTCAGCGTCAGCGCGAAGGCGCCCGTGCCGAAGGTGATCTTGGCATCTCCCGCGATCCGGCAGCCATGGCCATAGAGGGCGGCCTGCTGGTCGGTGACACTGGCGGTGACGGGAAGCCGCAGGCCGTCGATCCGGACCGCTCCGAACGCGGTAACCGTCGGGCGGATCGGCGGCAGACATTCGATCGGGACGCCGAACAGCGTGCAGAGCTCCTCGTCCCACTCGCCCCTCTCCAGGTTCATAAGGCCGGTGCGCGAGGCGGTGGTCGCGTCGGTGGCGCAGGTGCCGGTCAGGTGTTGCAGGAAAAAGGCGTCGGTGGTCCCGAGCCGCAAAAGGCCTTTCGTCGCCAGGCGCCTTGCATCGTCGTTGTGCCGAAGAAGCCAGGCGAGCTTGGAGGCTGAGAAATAGGCGTCCAACGGCAAGCCGGACCGCTCGAGGGTCAGCGCCTCCAGCCCATCGCGTTTCAGGTCTTCGACGACCGAGGCCGTGCGACTGTCCTGCCAGACAATGACGGGTGAGACCGCTTCGCCGGTCTCGGCATGCCAGGCAAGGCAGCTTTCGCCTTGATTGTCGAGGCCGATCGCACGCACATCCTCACCCTGGCTCAGCGCCGATTCGAGGCAGGTCTCGATGTTGGCGAGCAGCGCGCCCGGTTCGTGCTCGACCCACCCGGGGCGCGGAAAGATCTGGCGGTGTTCCAAGGTGTGCGCCAAAGCCGACGTCCCGTCCGCCCGCATCACCAGGGCACGCGTGCTGGTCGTTCCCTGGTCGATCGCGACCGCCGCCTTCACGCTGGTCCATCCCGATGAAACTCGAAGGTCACGTTGCCGCTCCCATGCTCTGGCAAGATCTCCGACAGCGGCACGAGGAACCGCCGTTCCGGCAGCGCGTTCAACCGCTTTTGCCAGACGATGTCCTTGCCGTTGCGGGCGATCAAGCGGCCTCTTGCCGACTCGGCGAACCGCAATTGCAGTTGTTTCATGCCGGATCCGGGACGCCACGAAAGCACTTTCTGCGGCAGCATGAGCTTGATCATGGGGTCGGAGGCGGAAAACCGCAGCAGATCGTTCGACTTTTCCGGCGCGATCAGTTCGCCCTGCAGGTCGTCGGCAACCCAGTTGCCGCAATCGCGGCCCTCGCGCCAGCTCCAGCCGGCGGTTTCAACCGGTCGAAGCAGGTTCCCGGCGGCAAAGAACGCGGGGTCCGAGCAACGGCCGTATTGGTCTATGACCGGACCGCCGCTGTCGGCATCGATCTCCAAGCCGGCCATGCGCAGCAGGCTCGATTCCGGCGTGAAACGGCCGGTCAGCAAGACGCCGTCGCAGACAAGATCGTTCTCGAAGCCTTTGCCGATGTCGACGCGGCAGGCTTCCACCCTTCGCTCGCCTTGAATGTGGGTCAGCCGCGTGTTGAGCATCAGCGGCACGCCGAGCAACGGCGGGAGAAGCCGGCACGGCCAGCGCGCCGTGACCCGGTCGTTCTCTTCGATCATGGCCACGGGCTGGATGCCGGCCTTGCGGCAGGTAAGCAGTGCGGAGAACGACACCAGTTCGCTGCCAACGACCAAAGGCCGCTGGAAGGGTCTCTTGCGGGTCAGATAGACCAAGCCCTGTAAGGCGCCGGTGTTCATGACCCCGGCGAGCTGTCGGCCGCCCAAAAGCCTGGCCGAGCGCGGCGTTTCGCGAATGCCGGTGGCGAGAATGACCCGACTTGCCGCCAGCGCGGACAGGCCGGCATTGCTGCTCAACTGCAGACCGCCGCCCGGCAGGAGCGCCGTGACTGTCGTGGAGGTCGCCACCTCGACCCCGGCGGCCTCTGCCCACGTGACCAGCCTCTCGGCATAGGCCGGGCCGGTCAAAACCCGGCCGAACTCGCGCATGCCGAAGGGCGGATGACCGCAGTGGCGCGGAATGCCGCCGGCCCGGGTTTCGCGCTCGATCACTCGAACCCGATCGATACCGCGCTCCCTTAGCGCAACGGCTGCCGCCAGGCCGGCAGGGCCGCCACCGACAACGGCGACGTCACAGCATTGCGGCGGCTCGGTCATTCCGCCGGCTGTCCGGGCAGGGACTCGACGAAGGGTTCCGTCAGCTTGCCTTCGGTGAGCTCGGCCAGCCGGGCAACACAGTAGAAGCCCTGGCACCGCCCCATGGCGACGCGCGTGCATCGCTTCAAGCCGGCCAGGCTTTGCGCCGCCAAGGGCCCCTGGAGCGCCCGATCGACCTCGCGCCTGGTGACCTGTTCGCAATGGCAGACGATGCCGCCGTTGTCCGGCAGCATCCAGTCGCGCTCGTCGGCTTGGTCGAGACGCGGGACCTGTCTCGGTGGCGGCGCATCACGTGGTTGCCAGTCGCGGTCCGCCGAGAACGCCGCTTCGAACTGGTCGTACACGTAGTCGGCAATGCCCAGGGCGGCGGTCAGGCCGGTGGAGCGAATGCCGCCGACGACGATCCAATTGTGTTCCCTGTAGAACTGAAGGCGATAGTCCTTCCGCTCGCTGGCTGGACGAATGCCCGCATAGGTCGCCGTCACCGGCATATCGGCGAGTTTCGGTATTCTGGCACGGCCGAACTCGATCAGCTTTTCAAGTTGCCGGCGGCTGACACCGGTGTCGGAGCGGCTGTTCTGGTCTTCCGCCGTCGGTCCGACCAGCAGATTGCCGAACACCGTTCGGCAGATGAGCACGCCTTTGCTGCGCTCGGTCGGCACCGGCAGGATGATGCTCTCGATCAGTTCGTGCGCCGCTTTATCGAAGACCACGAACTGTCCCTTGCGCGGTTTGATGGTGAAATGACACTGGCCCAGTAGCCCCTGCTCCAGCAGGTCGCCGTAGAGCCCGGCGCAATTGATGACGACACGGGTACGAAACAAGCCCTGTGGCGTCTTCAGATTCCAGACGCGACCATCGAATGTGCCGCCGGTCACCGGTGTCTGGCGAAACAGCCGCGCGCCCTGCTCGATCGCCTGCGCCAGATAGCTGTAAGGTGCGGACCAGGGATCGATCAGAGCCTCGCCCGGCACCAGGGCTGCGGCGCGCGCCCGGCTGGACAGGTTCGGCTCGCGCTTCAGCAGCGCCGCGCGGCTGACCAGCCGGACGTCGTCGACGCCATTCTCGTGGGCCTGGTCGACGACGCGCTCGAGCTTGTCCTCCTGCTCGTGGGTCCAGGCGACCACAAGCGCACCGGGTCGCTTCAGGGGCAACCTGAACGAGGCATGCAGCTTCTCGTATTCCCGGTAGCCTCTCCGCACGAGCTTCTGTTCGAGAGAACCTGTCGGCGCATCGAAGCCGGTGTGAAGAATGGCGCTGTTGGCCTTGCTCGCGCCGTCCAGAATGTCGGCTGCCTTCTCGAACACGGCCACCGCAGCGCCGGCCAGCGCGAAGCGCCGCGCCATCGCGCAGCCCACGACGCCTGCCCCTATGACGGCGATGTCGAAGGCCGGCTTTGCGTGCGTCCTGACCATTCTCGCAAGCCTCGTCATGGGGGTGGCTGCCTGGCCAGCGGTGCGGCGAGGGAGCCGATCGACAGCGGTCTATCGTGACCGAATTATATGTTGGATGACCGGACAGTCAAATTGTGATTTGGATACGGTCACTACTTTGCCGGGAGGCGGTCGAACGCGGCTGTCTGCCGATCTGTGTTCGCGCGGCTCGCCGCGGCCCTCGTCAAGCGATAACGACGTCCACCTCGTTGTTGTCGAGAGCTTCGCTCAGTTCCGCATCGGGCGCTGCTTCCGTCACCAAGCGTTGAAACTCGTCTATGCCGCACACACGGACCAGCGCGCTGCGCTGCAGCTTCGAGCCGTCGGCGATCAAGGTGACGGACTCCGCTTGAGCGATCATTGCCTGCGCGACCAAGGCCTCGCCCAAGGAGAAGTCCATCACGCCGTGCTCGCGGTGCAGCGCCCCGATGGTCAGTATGGCGTGCTTGGTGCGAAATCGGCGGATGTTGTCGATGGCGATCTCCCCCAGGCATTCCGAGGCCTGGCCATGGTACTCCCCGCCGATCAGGATGACCCGGTTCTGACCCCGCGCCGCGCTCTCGGCGATCAGTGAAGAGTTTGTAATAATTGTCATATTTTCGGCCATGGCGAGCTCTTCGCCGAGGAAGACCGTGGTGCTGCCGGCATCGATGAACATCGTATCGCCGGGCTGCAGCAAGCCGGCCATGGCCCGCGCGATGCGGATCTTGGCCGCGGCGTTCTCCACCATGCGGACATTGAAATGGCTTTCGCCTTCCAGGCTCGGCAGCTCGGCTCCGCCGTGGAATTTCCGTACGACGCCGCGCGACGCCAGGCTGCTGAGATCCCGCCTGATCGTCTCGCGCGAGGTGTTGAAGCGACTGGCCAGCTCCTCGACCAGAACGCGGCCATCGTTCGCGACGATCTCGGCGATGCTCGATTGCCGCTTCTTCGGTGACAGTCCCATGCCTTGACCTATGGGCTCGCGGGCTCGCGCGATCACGCAATGGCACCCGTGCGTGTCGGTGTTTCGAGGAGTCTGCGGATTCCATGCCAGACGTGACGTAATTCGCAATTCTGTCGATGACTTTCTCCACAGTCAAGTGTGGTAAATCACATTCTTTATTGACTGTTCGGTCATTGGCTCTACAATGAGCATGGGGATTCACAAGCGCCCGCGCGCCGATCGGGTTGGGAGGAAAGAATGGCCAAGACGTCTCGTAGAACCTTTGTCAAAGCGGGCCTGGCGCTCGCCGGCGCGACCGCCGCTTCGGGGCTCTTCGCCCCGACCGTTCGGCGCGGATTTGCCGGGCAGTCGAGCAATAGCGTGATCTTCGCGTCCGGCGAGCCGCTCACCGGCAATTGGGATCCGACCTCGCACACGATCTTGGGTCAGATCAACTTCGAAGGCTATGTCTTCAATCGTCTGATCCGCACGCCGATGACGCCGGAGAACCCCGCGGAGGTGCAGTTCGATCTTGCCACCGGTCAGAAGCTCATCGATCCACACACACTGGAGTACAGCCTGCGCCGGGATGTGAAGTTCCATGACGGCAAGGTTTTCTCCGCCGAGGACGTCAAGGCGACATTCGAGTATGCCTCGCAGCCCGACCGGCCGGCGGCCTGGTATCCGGGCCGGGTCGATGTCGAGATCGTCGACGACTACACGGTGCGACTGAAGACCGAGGCCTACGGCTATCCCGCGACCACCTTCCTACTGCTCGCCAGCTTCCTGCCGATCATGTCGGCCAAGGACATCGGAAACGGCGATGCGCTGCGCCAGCGCCCGAATGGAACCGGACCCTTCAAGTTCGTCGAGCAGCGCGGCAACGAGACCGTCCTGACCGCCTTTGACGACTATTACGAAGGCAAGCCGAAGATCGCAGAGTTCCGCTTCAACTACATGGGCGATGCCAACACACGTCTGTTGGCCCTGCTCAACGGCGAAGCGGACATCATCGAGCGGCTGGAGCCGGAGCAGCACGATACGCTGGCCGAGACGGACGGGGTCCGGGTCAAGCGGACCGTTTCGACGGAGAACAAGTATCTGCATTTCCGCTGCAACAAGGCGCCCTTCGACAATCCCACGCTGCGCCTCGCCGTTTGTCATGCGATAGACCGCGCGGCGATTACCGAGCTGCTCGGGGCGGCGGGCCATGCCTCATCGAGCTACGTCTCGCCGGTGAAGCTCGGCGGCACGGACATTCCGGGCTATCCGGCCTACGATCCTGCGAGATGCCAGGAGCTCATGGCCGAAGCAGGCTTTCCCGGCGGCAATGGCCTGCCGGAGCTGGAGTACATCACGTCGGTCGGCTTCTACCCGAAGACCAAGGAGTATGGCGAGCTGGTCACGGCGCTGCTGCAGGAGCAGGGCTTCCCGGTCAAGCTCACCGTTCTCGAGACGGCCGCCTGGCTGGAGCGCATCTACCAGCGCGAGGGCGATGCGCCGGGTCACTTGGTGGATGTCGGCTGGGCGACGGGTTCGCCGGAGCCGGATCTCGTTCTCCGGCCCATGTGGCATTCCTCCAAGGCCCTCATTACCGGAGTCAACGACGCCGAGATAGACCGGGCCCTGGATGCCGAGCAAGCCGAAGGCGACCCGGAGAAGCGGTTGAAGCTCATCACCGGCGACCTGATGCCTCTGCTCGCCGCCAAGGTGCCGAGCCTTTCTCTGTTCACTTCGGTGCTGATCCATGGCGTGCGCGATAACTTGCAGGGCGCCTATTTCTACCCCAATGGGCCCATCGACCTGTCGAAGGCACACTATGCCTGACGCGCCAGCGTCGCTAGCATGACACGCGCGGCAACCGCCTTTCCTCGGCGGTTGCCGTTCGCGCGCTCCATGTTTGACGTCGGGCGGGCCGGGCCCATCGACGCCTTGGGCCGCCTGCCCGCGGCAGTCAGCGGGGCCGCGGCACGGGGGTCTCTCATGGCAGGTTGTCCATGGCGTTTGTTCTGACGTTCTTGTTGCGCAGGCTCGGCCAGGGGATCGTCATCGTTCTCCTGGTCGGCTTTCTGGTGTTTGCGCTCCTGCGTGTCATCCCGGGCGACCCCGTGCGCATCATGCTGGGGCCGATGACGCCCGATGACGTGGTCGAGCAAATGGCCGAGGAGCTGGGCCTGCGCGACCCCCTGCCGCTGCAGTTCGGCCGCTATCTCGTCAATCTCTCGAACGGCGACATGGGCCACTCGTTCATCAAGGCCAAGAGCGGCGCCAGCGTGGCGGGCAGCCGCGACCGGGTCGAGGGTGGCGTGGAGAACCGCGCGGAGGTCCTCGACCTCGTTCTGGCCGGGCTGCCCTACACCTTGCAGCTCGCCGGGCTCGGCATCCTCTTTGCGTTCATAACGGCCATTCCGCTCGGCATATTCGCCGGGCTGAATCCGGGCGGCTGGACCGACAGGCTGGCCTTTCTGTGCGGAACGGTCTTCGTGTCGCTGCCGAACATCTGGCTCGCCATCGTGCTCATTCTCTTGGTCTCGACAAAGTTGCAGTGGCTGCCGGCCATCGGCTATCGCGGCTTCGCCTACACCATTCTGCCGGCGATCGTCCTTGCGGTCGAAATGTCGCCGCCGATCATCCGCGCGCTGTCGGTGACGGTCGCCGGCAATATGCAGCAATCCTACGTGCCGGCGGGCCTCGCCCGGGGACTGAGCCGGCGGCACATGATCGCCCACCACGTGCTGCGCAACACGGCAATCCCGATGTTGAATCTCTTCGGTGCGCAGCTCAGCGCCCTGCTGCTCGGGTCACTCTTCGTGGTGGAATACATCTTCGACTATCCCGGCCTCGGGCTCCTGACGATCAACGCCGTGTTTCAGCGTGATTTCCCGGTCATCCAGGGCGTTGCCATCCTCGCCACCGCGACACTGGTCGTCGTCAATATCCTGGTCGACCTCGCGTCCGCTTTCATCGACCGACGGCTGCAGTACTAGGAGCGGAGGCCATGACGGAGGCGAGCGTTCCATCCGTTGCGCAGGGTTCCCTGTTCTGGCACTCGGTGAATGGCCGGATGCTGCGGGCGGCCTGGCAGCGGCCGGGTTTCAAGGTCGGCTTGATCATGTTTGTGGCGCTCCTGCTGCTGGCCGTCGCGGCGCCATTGCTCAGCTCGACGTCCGCCACCAAGATCTCGGTCTCCGAGCGCTTCACACCCCCGCTCCTGATGGAGGGCGGTGGTTTCGCCCATCCGCTCGGTACCGATCAACTGGGCCGCGACCTCTTGCTGCGCTCGGTCATCGGCCTTCAGAACGCCTTGCTGATCGGCGTCGTGAGCGTGCTGGGGATGTTCGTCCTCGGCTGCGCCATCGGGATCGTCTCCGGCTATGTCGGCGGGTGGATCGCTGCCGTCCTGATGCGCCTGACCGCTGCGCCGCTGTCGATTCCGGTGGTGATTCTTGCGATCACCATCCTGGGCGTTTCGCGCC
>JAKSDN010000936.1 GCA_022360075.1 Kiloniellales bacterium
GTGCGCCGGCGGGACGATCCATGTTAAACTGACGAACCCTCCAGACTGAAAAAACCAAAAAGGGCGGCGATGCACATGGACTTAGTCGACCTGATCCGCCGTTCAATCGAGGAGGCGCGGGCCAAGGGACGGGACTATCTTGGCCAGAGTGAGCACGCCGTGCGGACCGTCATGAAGGTCCGTCCCGATATGACGCTATCGGACGCACTCACCGCCGTGAACGTGATCAGGTCCGCCTAGCGGGAGCAGGCGTCAAGACAGTTGGGCTGTCGGGTCGCGCCGGCGAAGCGGCGTGACGAAACGCGTGTCCGCGCGAAGCGCTAGGCCGAGGGCGCCGTGATGACCCGCAGCAAATCGTCCTTGGTCAGAAAGCCTATGGCGCGGTCGGCCTGATCGACGACGATCAAGGGCCCTTCGCGGCCGATCGCCTGGCCGATGACGTCCTCGACCGAGGCCCCTTGCCGGACCCGCGGCGCATCGGCGAGGCCGCCTCCCCCGAGTGCCGCGATCGGCTGCATGACGCTCTCGACCGTCGCGAACTTCACCCGCGAGATGTTCTTCACGAAGTCCGCGACGTAGTCGTCGGCGGGGTTGAACACGATCTCCTGGGCCCGGCCCGACTGGACGATGCGGCCGTTCTTCATGATGGCGATGCGGTCGCCGAGCCTAATCGCCTCGTCCAGGTCGTGGGTGATGAAGATCGCGGTCTTCTCGAGGCGCTGCGAGAGCTCGAGAAAGAGATCCTGCAACTGCCGGCGGATCAGCGGGTCCAGGGCGCTGAAGGGCTCGTCCATCAGCAGGATTGCCGGATCGGAAGCCAGCGCCCGGGCCAGGCCGACCCGCTGCTTCATGCCGCCGGAGAGCTGCGCCGGCGCGTGGTTCTCGTAGCCTTCGAGGTCCACCAGGGAGAGCGTGCGCTGCGCGACCTCCCAGATCCGCTCCTTCGAGAGCCCTTGGACCTGCAGGGGGAACATGACGTTTTCGCGCACCGAGCGGTGCGGCATGAGGGCCATGTGCTGAAAGACCATGCCGATCCGCGTCGCGCGCAGGCGCCTCAGCTCGGCCTCGCCGAGCGCCAGAATGTCTTCGCCCAGCACGGAGATTGTGCCGGCGGTCGGCTGGATGAGCCGATTGAGATGACGCAAGAGGGTCGACTTGCCACTGCCGGAAAGGCCCATGACGCAGAAGATCTCACCGCGCCGCACCTCGAAGGTGGCATCCGCGACACCCAGTGTGCAGCCATAGCGCTCGAGCACTTCGCTCTTCGAGAGACCGTCGCGGCGCACCGCTTCCAGCGCTTCGTCCGCCCGCGCGCCGAAGATCTTCCAGAGGCCCTCGACCGTGACGACGATCTCGGACGTCTTGGCCCCGACGGACTCGGGCGGGCTGGCGGGCGGCGCGGCCGCCACTTCCGGCTTTAGACGCGCGCTTTCCAACGGCTCAACCCTCAATCCTCACCTTGCGCCTGCCCTGAACGATCCGGTCCAGCACCATCGCACAGAACAGGATCGCGAGCCCGGAGAGAATGCCGGAGCCCGTGGCCGCGTATTGCAGGGCCTGCAGGACGTCCTCGCCGAGGCCCTTGGCGCCGATCAGGGAGGCGATCACCACCATGCCGAGGCTCATCAGGATGGTCTGGTTGATCCCGGTCATGATCGACGGCGCGGCAAGCGGCAGATCGACCTGAAAGAGCAGACGGGCTTCCGAGGCGCCGAAGGCGCGCGCCGCCTCGCGCACGTCCTCGGGCACGGACTGCAGGCCGAGCGCGGTCAGGCGGATCACCGGCGGCATGCCGAAGAACAGCGTCGCGATGACGCCCGGCGGCTTGCCGATGCCAAAAAGCGCGATCACTGGTATCAGGTAGACGAAGGCCGGCATGGTCTGCATGAAATCGAGCACCGGCCGCACCGCGGCGTAGAAGCCGGGACGGCGCGCGCAGAGGATGCCGATCGGAATGCCGAGCGCAATAGCGATCAGGGCCGCCGCGCCAAGCAGCGCGACCGTGCGCAGGCTCTGCTCCCAGAAGCCGAAGAGCCCGAGATAGGCCATGGCGGCAGCCGAGAAGATCGCGACGCGCGCGCCGGCCGCCAGAAAAGCCAGGGTCACGATGAAAAGCATGGTCACCGGCCAGGGCATGGCCAGAAGGCCGCTCTCGATCGCGTCGAGCAGCGAGCGGATCGACCAGGTCACGGCGCCGAAGAACCAGCCGCCGCCCTCTGTCAGGAGCACGAAGAAGCGGTCGAGGCCGGCCGCCGTCGTGCTGCGCCACAATTGATTTGCCGGGAAGCTCTCGAGCCATCCCACCGGCTCGCTCGCCGTCACGGCGATGCCGGTCGAGACCAGGACGACGGCGAACATCACGCCAACCACGCCCGCCGCGGGAAACGAAAGGGCGCAGCCTTCGGCCCGCGCGTTGCGCCAGCGGGTGTAGCGCCGCTCCAGCACCCGGTCGGCGGCCAGGCCCTGCGCGAGCTTGACGAGGACGAGGGCGATCAGCCCGGTCACGACCACCGTGACGCCCTGGGCCGCCGCCGCCTCGGACGCTGCCTGGGCCCGCTCGGCGATCTTGGCCAGATTGTCGGCGCTCTTCAGCAGCGCCTCGGCGTTCGACGCCCCCGCGGCCAGGGCCTCCTCGCCCTCGACCCGGCGCGCGGCGCTGCGCGCGGCCAGCGCCGCCGCCTTTGCCGCCTCCGCCGCGCCCAGGTCGCCGAACAGGCCCTTCGCGATACGGCTGAAGGCGAAGAGCTCGGCGATCGCCGCGATCAGCGCCCAGCCCCAGAGCCGCCGCGCGCCCCACCAGATCGTGCCGAAGACAGCCGCGGCGAGATTGAAGGGAAGCCCCTTCGACGTTTCGCCGAGGCGCCGGAAGGCCGCGCGGTAGTGCGCGGAACCGGCGCCGACGAAATCCTCGACGGCGTCGTAGAAGCCGTCCGTGTCAGCCGCAGTGCCTCGGGCTGAACCCTCGGCCCGCGCAAGCCTCGCCGTGCTCATGGCCTTCCCCCGCTTCGAACGTCACGGTACCGACTCTAACGCAGGCGGCACCGTCTCGCTGGCTTGGCGAAGGGGCCCCTCTCCCACGAGGCGGTCGAGACGCGCCGCCACCCGGCGTCCGGCCACGACGATCTCATAGTTGCCTTCGCCGAAGTCGGTTGTCGCCGCCCCGGGCGTGCAAGCGACATAGCCGAGGCCGATGGCACCCGAGGACACCAGAGCATAGGCCGCCTGATCGATCGCGCCGACCGGCTCGCCGTCGCGCAGGATCGGTTCGTGGCCGAGCAAGACGACCTCCGGGTCCTCGAGGACAAAGGCCGCGAGCCGCCGGGTCACGCCCTCGATATGCTGCCGCTCGCAGACCGCGCGCCCCACGAAGTCGCGCCTCCCGGATAGATCGACGAACGACACGAGCCCCGCCTCGATCGGCGTGACCTCGGTCGTCAACGCCTGCGACCACAGCGGCCGGCCGGCCAGCGTGATCAGACTTTGCTGCGCATGCCGCCCCAAGAGCCGAGGGTCGCGATCCGAGCCGGCGTCGCGCAGGGTCTCGAACAGGGCGCCGGCGAACTCGCTCGGCACGACCGCGCTCCAGGCCGGCACGCCGTAGCGAGGCTCGCGCAGCAGCAGCGCCGTGATGCAACCGATCTCGGCGGCCGGATCGCAGTCGCCAGATCCAGCTTCACGCCAGCCGGCGCCGGCCAGCGTCGCGCCCGCCTCCGGACCGACGACGTCGACGACGGCAAAGGCGGAGGTGACGTCGACGACCGAAACGTCGGTGCGGCCCGCGAGACGCCGCCGCAGGAGATCGAGGCACCAGGTCTGCGTCGGCGCTTCGGACAGCAGCAGGAACGCATCGGCCTCTTGGCGCGCCAGCGTCACGAAGGCCTCGATCCCGCCCCGGTCATCGAGCAAAGGGGTCAAGACCTGACTGCCGACCGCCACGGCCGGGTCGTTCGCACAGATGGCGGACAGCGCGGACTCGGCACCCGCGCCGGTGACCAGGAGCTTCGCCATGGGACTGCGGTCCGCCAGGGCGACAGCCGCCATGGCGGCGCGCGCCTCCGCCCGCGCGTGGGGGAACCACGCCGGACGTTCGAAGCTGTAGTGATGCTTGGGCTCGACGCCTGGCGGCGCGAACCAGTCGGCGACCTCCCAGCCGGCGACGCAGCCGAAGCAGGCCCCGGCGGCGCGCAGCGGCTCGTGCAGCGGCGAGCGCCGGATACCCCTCGCGCTCTCGTACTGCCGGTGCGGCCAGTTCATGGCGAAGAGCATGCCCTGCGCCTCGGTCGCGCGCTGCTCCAGATAGCGCGGGTTGGACTGGAACGGCATCATACGGCGCACGTCGACTTCCCAGAGATCGTCGGCGGGACGCCCCTCGAGGAGCCATTGCGCCAAGGCGCGGCCGGCGCCGCCGGACGAGCCGATGCCGACGCCGGAGAAACCCGCGGCGACGAAGTAGTTCTCGAAGCCCGGCAGCGGGCCCAGCATGTAGCGCGTGTCCGGCGTGACCGATTCCGGCCCGCAGAGGAACAGGCGGATACCGACCTCCCGGAGCAGCGGTACGCGCCGCATCGCATCCTCGATGTAGGGCGCGGCATCGTCCCAGTCGGGCGGAAGCGGCTCGAAGGCGAAGTCTTCCGGCACGCCCTCCGTGCCGAAGAGCTTCGCCAGCCGCTCGTTGAAGCCGAAGGAGAACTGACGCGCGTCCTCGCGCACGGTCAGCGTCATGTCCGGGTCGCGCAGGATCGGCATCCCTTCGGGAAGATCCTCGATGAACTCGGTCACGAGGTAGTTGTGCTCGACGCCCTGCAATGGCAGGTGCGCGCCCTTCTCGCGGACGAAGTCGCGGCCCCAGAGGCCGGTGCAGTTCACCACCTGCTCGCAGGCGATCCGGCCCGCGCTGGTCTCCACGGCGACGACCCGGCCCTCGCGCAGGTCGAGGTCCGTGACCGCGACGTTCTCGACGATGCGCGCGCCGCCGTTGCGCGCCCCGGTCACCAGAGCCTGGGTGAGGTCCATCGGGTTGCACTGCCCCTCGGTCGGCAGATGAATGCCGCCGATCAAGCCATCACTGTCCATCAGCGGCCAAAGCCGCTTGGCCTCGGCCGCGTCGATCTCGTGAACCTCGAGGCCGACGGAACCTCCGACATCGGCGACCCGCCGGAACTGGGTCATGCGCGCGGGATCGCTGGTGACGTTAACGGAGCCGCGCGCCGCGTAGCCGGTCGACTTGCCGGTCTCGCGCTCGAGCTCGGGCAGCAGACGTGCGGTCTCCTGCGCCAGGCGGGTCAGCGTCGGCCCCGCGCGCAGCAGGCCGACGACGCCGAGCGAGTGCCAGCTTGTCCCGCAGGCGACCGACTGGCGCTCGAGCAAGACTACGTCGCGGCAGCCCATCTTGGTCAGGTGATAGGCCACGCTGCAGCCGATGACGCCGGCGCCGATGACGATGACCTGCGCCTGCGAAGGCAGCGGCTTGCCGCCCGTCTCGCGGTTCGCGACGACCATGTTCAGTCCCAACCTTGGGGCAAAAGAAGAGCCACCCCCGGCACGTCAGGGCGCGCCATGGAGCCGTTGCATCTCTGTCGTCTTTGCGGAGAGGAGCCGGTGTGCTCACCGGCTCCTTTCGCCGTACCTATCCTTGCGGCCTGGCGACTAGAAGCCGAGCCAGGCGTTGACGCGGTCCGCGTTGGCGGCCATCCACTCGTCGACCACCTCTTCCGGGTCGTGCTTGAGCTCGATGATCTTGAAGTTCCAGTCGTTGATCATCTCCGTATCGAGCTGGATGCCACGCAGGATCTCGACCGCACGCGGATGGGAGTCGTTGAGGCGCGTGGCGTAAGCGATTTGAATCTCGATCGGCGGGTAGGCGACTTCGATGTTGGACTTGGACAGCCAGTTCGGATCTTCGGTCGGCTGCACCATGGTCCACTTCGCTTCATCGTAGACGGGCTCCTCGAGCTGCACCAAGTCGGCGAGCTGGAACATCATGTGCGGCGCGAAACAGAGCGTCGCGAAGTAGGAACCGGAGCTATTAGCCTCCTTGATGCGCGCAATGGCGAGGCTTTCATCCATCTCTAGTATCTCAAAGGTCTCGCCGACGCCATAGCTGGTGAGGCGGACCGTGTCGATCGCGGTGCCGGCCCAGCCGCTCGCGCCGACCCAGACCTCGCCCTTGCCGTCGCCGTTCGTATCGAACTTCTTGGCGATGTCGGGATCCGTCAGGTCGTAGATGTTCTTGACCCCCAGATCCTCGGCCGTCTTCCGCGTCACGCAAAAGCCGGCGAAGCCGTCGTAAGAGTTATCCGACAGCGCCACGGTCTTCTTGTTGTCGACGTACTCGCCGGTCAGGTTCTTCTGGTTCGGGAGCCAGACATCCGGGTGGATGTCCATGTCGCCGCTGTCCATGGCCTTGAAGATCACCGGGTTGGTCGAGGCGATCCGCTCGACCTCGGCACCGGTCTCCTGCTCCACCAGCTTGTCGATCATGTAGCTGATCGCCTCGGCGGCCGCCCAGTTGGGCACGCCGATGCGGATATCGGCTGCCGTCGCCGGCGCGCTGAGCAACGCCGCGACTGCGGCACCCGCCAAAACCTTCGCGTAAGTCATCGTTAGGCCTCCCCATGCTAGGCAAGGACGTCGAGGTCACACCCCCGTCGTCGCTCTGATCGGAATGCATTCTTATGGCCGAAAGCCTAGGCAGGGCCTCCGAGAGCGTCCAATGCCGTATCCTTATGGCGCGATGCCTCCCTTGATCGGCCTACACGGCAGGATTAGCCTCCTGGCGGCGCTTCGGTTTTCGTGACGGAGCTCCGCCAGGACGAGGTCATGAAGAAACCAACCCCGCGGCAAACGGGCGGGAGCCAAGAAACGTCGGCGTCAGCCCCGATGCCCGATGGCTCGAGGACGAGAGCGACGCGCTGGAACCTGCGTCAGATCCAGTGCTTCGTCGCCTTGGCCGATATGCTGCATTTCGGCCGGGCGGCCGAGAGGATGCACATGACGCAGCCGGCCTTCAGCCGTCAGATCAAGCATCTCGAGGAAGGTTTGGGGTTCCGGCTGGTCGACCGCGACAGCCAGAAGGTCAAGCTCACGCCGGCCGGCGAGGCCTTCGTGCAAGGAAGCGGCGAGGCGCTGACCGTGCTCGACAATGCGGTCACGCGGGCGTCGCTCTTCGATCAGGGGCTCGCCGGCACCATCCGGATCGGCTACACGGACTTTGCGATCAGCTCCGCCCTGCCCCAACTGCTGCGCGGCTTCAAGCAGGCCTATCCGGAGGTCGTGCTCGAGCCGTTCCAGGGCTCGACGCGCGACTTACTGACTAAGCTCCGGGAACGGCGTCTCGACATCGCCTTCGCCACCGGGCCGATCTTCGAAGAGGGCCTCGCCTCGGCCCAGGTCACGCGCAACAAGCTCCTCGTGGTGCTCTACGAATCCCATCCTCTCGCCGCGAAGCCGGCGATCAGCCTGAGCGATCTCGCCGGCGAGGACTTCGTGTTCGGCAATCCCGCGCTTTGGCAGCACTTCCTGCGCCACATCGATCGCGTGTTCGACCAGGCGCAGTTCCAACCTCATGTCGCGGAAACAGCCTTCAACAGCGAGGGCCTGTTCGGCTTGGTCGCCGGTCAGTTCGGGATCACGCTCTATCCCGACTGCGTCCTGAACTACCACCGCCTCGGCCTGGTCTTCCGGCCCTTGTCCGACCTGGAGACGGCCATCCCGACCGATGCCGTCTGGCGCAAAGACGACCCGTCGCAGATCCTGCGGAACTTCCGCCGCGTTCTGAACGTCAAGCCCGGACCGCGCGGCCGCACATAGCCCGCAGGAGCAGGCAATCAGCGGTCGCTCGGTGCCGCCGCTTCCGGGTTCGAGGGGTCGAAGATGACGGTGGTCTCGGGCTTCACGAGCTCCCTCACCTCGGCGAGCAGCTCGCCGACGCGATGCAGCTCGGCGTCGCCGCCGCTCTCGCGGCGGTTGGCTGCCAGGACCTCGACCGCATCGCAGAGCAGATTGATCGCCTGCCGCTCCGGCGTGGTCACCGACTTCTCGACCGTCCAAGGCATCGGCCCGGCTTTGACTTCTTCGTCGTCCGGATGGATGTAGTGGGTTTCGCCCATCTGCGTCGCTCCTTCTCGACCCAAGCTTTTCGACCCGGTCGCTCGTCAACTTAAGAAGGCGCTGGAAGGCGTGCCCTTCCAGCGCCAGCGGACCGTTTCTTAGCGCGTCCCGTACGCGTCCGTCACTATACGAGCCAGAAGAAGGCCCCGATAGCCACGACGCAAAGGACCAGCGTGCCTGCGGTCCAATAGATCGCCAGTTTGTTGCTTTCGGTCATGGCAACCTCCCATCCAATGGGCAGAAGGCGCCTTCTGCGTTGCTGCGATCGCAACGAATGAGGGTAGACTAACGGTTTCGCGCGAAAGCGTCAAAGCCGACAGCGCGACAAAGTTGTGTCACGGCTCGATCCTGTCGGCTGCCGCCAGATCAGTGGCGGGCGTGCAACGCTCAGAGCCCGGCAAGGCGCTCCAATGCGGCGGAGAGACGATCGCGGGCGCGCAGGGCCTCGTCGCGGCGCTCCTTCTGGTCCTCGACGACCTCGGCCGGCGCCTTGGCGAGGAACTGGTCGTTCGAGAGCTTCTTGTCGACCTTGGCGATGTCGACTTGGATCTTGTCGATCTCGCGCTTGAGCCGGGCTTGCTCCTCGCCCAGGTCGATGACGCCGGCGAGCGGCAAGATCGCGGTCGCCTCGTCGATGACGATCTGCAGCGCGCCGCTCGGCACCGCTCCGTCGAGAAGCTCGAGCCGCTCCAGACGCGCCAGGCGCTTGATCACGTCTTTATAGAGATCGAGCCGCTCGCGCGTATCGGGTCCCGCATCGCGCAGCAGCAGGTCGGTCTTGGCCGCCGGCGGCACGTTCATCTCGGCCCGCACGGCCCGCACCTCCGAGATCAGCCTGACGACCCAGTCGACCTCGGCCTCGGCGCGGGCGTCGATCAGCGCGTCGGCCAACGCGGGCCAGGCGCTCTCGATCAACATGTCGCCTTCGCCGCCCAGGTGCTGCCAAAGGTCTTCGGTGATGAAGGGCGTGAAGGGATGCAGCAGGTGCAACAGGCGGCCCAGGACCCAGGCCATGGCGGCACGGGTCTCCGCCGCCGCCGCCTCGTCCTCGCCGTCAAGGATCGGCTTGCAGAACTCGATGTACCAGTCACAGAACTGATGCCAGGTGAAGTGATAGAGCGCGGAGGCTGCTTCGTGGAAGCGGTACTCGGCCATGGCCTGCTCCAGGTCCTTCGAGACCTGGGCCAGCTTGCCGACGATCCAGCGGTTGATCGGCTGGGCGCAGCCCGCCGGGTCGAAATCGGGGTCCGGCTTGGCGCCGTTCATCAGGCAGAAGCGCGTGGCGTTCCAAAGCTTGGTCGTGAAGTTCCGGTAGCCCTCGACGCGCGATTCGGAGAGCTTCACGTCGTTGCCGGGCACCGCCAGGGCCGCCAGGGTGAAGCGCAGCGCATCGCAGCCGTAGCGGTCGATCAGCTCCAGCGGATCGATGATGTTGCCCTTCGACTTGGACATCTTCTGGCCGTGCTGATCGCGCACCAGCGCGTGGATGTAGACGGTGCGGAAAGGCACGTCGCCCATGAACTCGAGGCCCATCATCATCATCCGCGCGACCCAGAAGAAGATGATGTCGAAGCCGGTGACCAGCACGTCGCCCGGATAGTAGCGGGCGAGCTCCGGAGTCTCCTCGGGCCAGCCGAGCGTCGAGAAGGGCCAGAGCGCCGAGGAGAACCAGGTGTCGAGCACGTCCTCGTCCTGGCTGAGCGGCACGTCCTTGCCGTAATGCGCGCGCGCCGCGGCCTGCGCTGCCGCCTCGTCGAGCTCGACGAAAACCTCGCCGTCCGGACCGTACCAGGCCGGCACGCGGTGGCCCCACCAGATCTGTCGGGACACGCACCAGGGCTGAATGTTGCGCATCCACTCGAAATAGGTGTTGGTCCACTTCTCCGGGACGAAGCGCGTGCGCCCCTCCTCGACTGCCTTGATCGCCGGTGCGGCCAGCGTCTTGGCATCGACGTACCACTGATCGGTCAGCCAGGGCTCGATCGCCACGCCCGATCGGTCGCCGTGCGGCACGACGTGGCGATGCTCGTCGATCCGCTCCACCAGGCCTTCGGCCTCGAGCTGGGCGACCACCTTCTTGCGCGCCGCGTAGCGGTCGAGGCCGCGATAGCCCTCCGGCACCGCGTCGTTCAGGCTCGCGTTCTCGTCGAAGATGTTCACGACCTCCAGGCCGTGGCGCCGGCCGACCTCGAAGTCGTTGAAGTCGTGGGCCGGGGTAATCTTGACCGCGCCGCTGCCGGTCTCCGGATCGGCGAAGTCGTCGGCGACGATCGGCAGCCGGCGGCCGACAATCGGCAAAACGGCGTGGCGGCCGACCAGCGCGTGATAGCGCTCGTCGTCGGGATGCACGGCCACGGCCGTGTCGCCGAGCATGGTCTCCGGCCGCGTCGTGGCCACGACCACGTAGCGATCGGGCTCGTCCTCGATCGGATAGCGGAAGTGCCAGAGGCGCCCGTCGACTTCCTGCTGCTGCACCTCGAGGTCGGAGATCGCCGTGTGCAGCTTCGGGTCCCAGTTGACCAGCCGCTTGTCGCGGTAGATCAGTCCC
Organism: Kiloniellales bacterium; assembly: GCA_022360075.1. The sequence continues at coordinate 10,658 of JAKSDN010000936.1, forward strand.
TTCTTGTAGAGTTCGACGAAGACCTTGCGCACGGCCTTCGAGAGCCCCTCGTCCATGGTGAAGCGCTCGCGCGGCCAATCGGTCGAGGCGCCCAGGCGGCGTAGCTGGCGGGTGATCGTGCCGCCGGACTCGGCCTTCCAGTCCCAGACCCGCTCCAGGAACTTCTCGCGGCCGAGATCGCGCCGCGACAGGCCCTGCTCGGCGAGCTGGCGCTCGACGACCATCTGGGTCGCTATGCCCGCGTGGTCGGTGCCGGGCTGCCAGAGCGCGTCCTGGCCGCGCATGCGCTGGTAGCGGATCAGCATGTCCTGGAGGGAGAAGTTGAGCGCATGGCCCATGTGCAGGCTGCCGGTGACGTTCGGCGGCGGCATCATGATCGTGTAGGGCCGCGCGTTCGAGCTCAGCTCCGCATGGAACGCGCCCGAGTTCTCCCAACGCTCATAGAGCTTGGTCTCGACCTCCGGCGGTCGAAACGTCTTTTCCAGCATCGCTGGTCTACCCTCTCGTCTTTGGAAGGCGGGATCTGTCGCCAGTTCGTTCGCGCTGAGAATGGCCGAAAGCAGCCAGCGCGCAGGCGCCGCGTCAGCGGTACTCGGCGCGCTTGACCAGCTTCTGGATCTCCTCGCGGACGATGCGTTCTACCAAAGGCGCGAGGTTCTCGTCGAGCCAGGTCTTGAGATAGGGCTCCAGGGCCTCGCGAACGAGCTGCTCCAGGGTGAGCCCGCCGCTCAGCGAGGCCTGGCCGGCGTTCTCGGCCATACCGGCTGCGGATGTCAGGGCCATCAGCGAGCTCGTCGCCGCGTCCTTGGTCGGATCGGACAGCAGGCCCTGGTCGACAGGCGCCGAAGTGGCCTCCAGCTCAGGCTCCGGCATAGGCTCCGCTTCGGCCTCGAGTTCCGGCTCGGGTTCCGGCTCAGACTCGGCGCTCGGCTCTTGAAGATCGACTTCCAGGTCAGCCTCTTCTTCCGAGGTTTCGGTCGGCTCCGGCTCGGACGCTTCGCCGGATTCGGCGGCCATGGCGGCTTCGCGTTCCTTCGCGAGATCGACAACGCTGCCGTCCTCGCCGACCATCTGGGTCAAGTCGAGGACGTCGTCATCCTCCTCCTCGGCGGGTTCCGGCGCCGCTTCCTCCGCCGCCGGTTCCGGCTCGGGCTCGGGATCGGGCTCGGCGGTCTCCTCCACGGCCTCGGCCGGGGCCTCATCATCGGCGGCGCCTTCCTCAGCCTCGGTGCCGTCCTCGGAGATGATCCGCCGGATGGAGGCGAGGATCTCCTCCATCGTCGGTTCGTTTTGATTGTCCGGATCGCTCATCGTTCAAGCTTTCAGAGATTTCAGCCGCACCCTCGGCCCGAGCCTTGGAGGAACTTCGCCTCGTTCTTCAAGCCTCGCTCGTCTCCCTGTAACACCCCTGGCACGACCAGGCAAAGCGCCCTTACCAGTCATAGGGGACGGCACCGAAGCCGAACCAGACATCGCGCACGACCTCGAGATCCTTCTCCGGATCGTAGAGCGTGACCGGCAAGCCGAGATCGACGGCGGTCATCCGGCCCATGGCCGTCAGGACCTGATAGGACGCCACGATCTCGTCGCGCTGGGCCCGTACCAGGCTGACCTGGGCATCGAGGAACTCCTGCTCGGCGTCGAGGATGTCGAGCACGGTTCGGGCGCCGACGGCGTTCTCTTGACGCACGCCTTCCAGCGCGATCCGTGTGGCTTCGACCTCGGATTCGAAAGCCCGGATCTCCGCCTGGGCCGTCATCAGCGCCTCCCAGGCGCTGATCGAGTCCTGGATCGCCCGCCGCCGGGACTCGTCGATCTGGAGGCGGCGCTGGCTGGAACGTTGCTTGGCCTCCCGGATCTGGCTGGAGACGAAGCCCTGCTGATAGATCGGCACGGTGACCCGGGCGAGCACCTGGGCCCGGTCGCGGCCGCTGCTGGCCGACGAGGTCTCCGCGGAGTGTGACAGGGAGCCGACGACCGAGACCTCCGGCAAGAGCTGGCCGAACTGCACCTTGACGTTCTCCTGCTCCGCCCGCTCGGAAAAGCCATCGACGAGCACCGCCGGATTGCTGTCCTCGGCCGTGGCTACGACGGCCTCCATATCCGACGGCAGGCCCTCGACAGGCGGCGGGGCTTCGAGCACGCCCGGGGCGACGCCGACGAGCTCCTGATAGATCGCGCGGCTGATCGAGAGGTTACCCTCGGCTTGCACCCGGTCGCCCACGGCGCGGGCCAGACGCGATTCCGACTGCGCCACGTCGGTTCGGGTGATCTCGCCGACCTCGAAGCGGTCGCGCGAGGCCTCGAGCTGCCGGTCGAGCACCTGCTCGTTGTTGATGTTGAGCTCCAGGACCGACTGATCGCGCCAGACGTCCATGAAGGCGATCGCGGTGCTCAGCAGGGTCTGCTGCTCGACGTCGCGCAATCGCTCGCGCTGCGCCCTGACCTCCGCCTCGGCGCGCCGGGTCCCGGCGACCGTGCGTCCGCCGCGAAAGAGCGACTGGGTCACGTCGAGCTCGACCGAGCGCGGCGTCGTGGTCTCGGGATCCGTGGTCTTGTTGTCGACCTCCTGGCGGCCGACATCGCTGTTGAGCGTGACCCTGGGCCGCCAGTTCGAGAGCTCCTGCGGGATTTGCTCGTTGATCGCGCGCAGCTCAGAGCGCGCCGCGGCGATCGTCGGGTTGCTCGCGTAGGCCATCGAAAGGGCCTCGGTCAGCGTTTGCTGAGCCGACGCCGGCCTTCCCACCGCGCCGAGAGCGCATAGGAAAACCACGGCAAACCAGCCGCTTGGCCGCGCTTTGGACGCCCGAAAGCCCGGCCGCCCGAAGGGCTTCACGATCATGAACCAAGGTCCCCTAAGGTCTCACCACAAGACAGTTCCGGCACAATAGACATCGTTAACCTTTATTCCTAGTAAACGTCCATTGACCGATCGATGACCCGCGCCCAGGCATCGATTCCACCGGCGAGATTGACCGTACGCTCGAATCCTTGCGCGCGCAGCCACTGGGTCGCCTGCGCGCTGCGCACGCCGTGGTGGCAGAGCACGACGATCAGCGCGTCGCGCGGCAGCTCGGCGAGGCGCCCTGGCAGCAGCCCCATCGGGATATGCAGGCTCTCCGGCAGCGCGCAGAGCTCGACCTCCCAGGGCTCGCGCACGTCGAGTATTCGATGCTCGGCCGCGCCGCGGCGCAGCACCGCCAGCTCGTCCACATCGATCTGAAAAGGCAGAGCTTCCGACACAGACGCCCGCGTCAGAACTGGAACCCGGCATCACGCCGGAACTCGGGCAGGAGCGGCGTCGCGGCGTCGAACAGCACCCGGCTGGCGATCACATCGCCGACCCGCCGCATCAGAACCGCGTGGCCCATGACCGATCCCGCCTTGAGCACCGTTGCCAGGCGGCCGTCCTCGGCGAGCTGATCGCTGATCGCCGGCGGGATCTCGTCGACGGCGCCGCTGACCAGGATAACGTTGTAGGGCGCCTGCTTCGGATAGCCCTCGGTCAGCCCACCGTCGACCACCACCACGTTGTCAAGGCCGAGCTCACCGAGCGTCGCGTTCGCCCGCTCGCGCTGGGTCGCGTCGCTTTCCAGGGCGACCACGGTCTCGGCCAGGCGCGCCAGGATCGCCGCCGCATAGCCGCTGCCGGAGCCGATCTCCAGCACGATGTCGCTCGGCGCGACGGCCGCGGCCTGCAGCAGGCGGGCCAACACCATGGGCTCCATGAGGAAGCGCCGCTCGCCGATCGGCAGATCCTCGTCGATGTAGGCGATGCCGCGCTGGGACTCGGGCACGAAGAGTTCACGCGGCACGGCCGAGAAGGCGTCCAGGAGCCTCTGGTTCGTGACCTTGTTGGTGCGAAGCTGGCTGTCGACCATTGTGGCGCAGGCGCTGGCGTAATCCACGATCGCATCTCCCGGCGGAAGGCGGCGACAAGGAAGGCAAACGGCCGCCGCGTCTGCTCGGCTTGATAGCTCCCGAGGCCCGGGAAATCAACGCTTCGCGCCCGCTCGCGCGGCGCGCGGAGCGGCCGGCGCGCTCGCTTGACCGGCTCCAGCCCCAGCTTTATATCTCGCGGGCTCGTCCGGCCCCACCCGCAGGCCGGCCCCGCCCCCGGCCCGGTGGCAGAGTGGTTATGCAGAGGCCTGCAAAGCCTTGTACGTCGGTTCGATTCCGGCCCGGGCCTCCAAAGCTAAACTCCTGACAAAGTTGAAAAAATCGAAGACGCGAGTATGCGGCTCGGGCAGTGGCCTCGGTGTCGCGCTGAAGACCGTTCTAGGCTCGCGGGCACTGACCTTGTCGGGTAGTTCGCTGGATAGACGTAGCGCAGATCGAACCACTCGATGATGCCGGTCACTGTCTCGAGCTTCTTGAATGCCTGGAAGCCGCCCGATGGGTGGGGACCGTCTTCCCATCCGAACCTGTAGTAGTGCGCCAGCTGCTCGATAAGGCTCACCGGCTCCGTATCGGCCGGGAAACAGTGTCTTGGGTTGCCTCGCTCGCCCATGTCTGCTGAGGCCTGTATGGCGGCGTTCATGAAGGCGACGCAGTCAGGCCAAAGCTCGGCTCTATAGGCGTGCTCGCGGGAATCTGTGCTGTCGGATGGCGTGCAGAAAGTCACGTAGGCCCCTAGATCTCTGCCCATCCTGTCGCACACGACGCCATCCAGATCGAGCCGTATGGTGTCCTGGCCAACTACCGTCCCCACAGCAACCATCACCAACACAAGAGCAAGCAGTATGCGCATGGCTGGAGTCGAGCCTGGGGGTGTCAACCTGGGGAGGAGCTTAGATGGCAGGTCACTCTGGTTTTTCGCGGTGCATCTTGGGTAGATGCCCAGCTTCGTGACCCCATCGCAGGAACTGCTCAAAGCGGCGGGTGCTTTGGTGGTACACGGCAATGAATTTTGATATTGCGCGGGCAATCGTCAGGGTGGCCTCAAATTCAGAGATATTGACTGGTTCCGGACCCTCGGCATGTTTGAGCCAGTTGATGACGAGGTTTAGATCAATGCCCTCCGCCTCTGGGCATTCTCTAATAGCCTTAAAAAGGTGGGGGTCTCCCGTTGCCGGAAGGATACCTTCTGCTGCCCCGGCTAGTGTTATGGCGCAATCAAGCTCACCCTTTTGGAGGTGAGAAATAGCTGCCTTGATTTGGCGACGCGAGGACTCTTTCTTGGTCGTCTCCATCTTTATTGGACTGCCCCTTCTCCAATACAGTCTGCGGTTGTCGGGCTCGGATCCGACTTCGACGACTATCTTGCCGACATGGTCAGTCTTTCGAAGCTTCTTGGCCATTCGAGAGGCCATGGCCGGCAGCAGGTCTATACGCTGTTAGCGCAATTTTAACCTTGAAGCCCTGCGCTACTAGCGTATATATTCCGCATGAAGGTCACGGTCAAACGCACCAAGGTCTATGAGCGGAAGATCAGGAAGCTTTTGCCCGCGCCGGACATCCGGGCCATGGAGAACGGCATTGCCGAGAACCCGCTCCGCTGGCCTCTGGTCCAAGGTACGGGTGGTGTCCGCAAGGCCCGAGTGGCCCGCCCTGGCGGTGGCAAGAGCGGCGGTCTGCGGACGGCCTACTACTTCCACGCCAAAGGGCCGACCGTCTACATGCTGACCGTGTACGCGAAGAACGAGATGGACAACCTGAGCGACGCCGACAAGGCAGCGCTCATGAAGTTGGTCAAGGCGATCAAGGCCGCTGCGACAAATGGAGACTGAGACATGACAAAGGCGAAGATGACCAAGGCCGGCCGGGAACTCGCCGAGGCCCTGACCGAAGTCCTCGGCGATGTGACGGGCGCCGCGCCGCTGAAGGGCCGCACGGTCAACGTGCCCGACCTCGTTGACGTCAAGGCGATCCGCAAGAGCGTCGGCATGTCGCAGCAGCAGTTCGCCGACACCTTCGGTCTCAAGGTCGCGAGCGTGCGCAACTGGGAGCAGGGCCGCACGGAGCCCGAGGGTCCGGCCAAGGTGCTGCTGACCATCATCAGCCGCAAGCCCAAAGACGCGCTCGAGGCGCTATATCTGTGAGCAAGGCCGGAACCAAGCTGATCCGAGCTGTGCGATAGGCCCACGCGTAGGAGAATGTCAATGCTGAAGCTGACGACAGAACGTTTTCAGACTGAGGTGCGTGCCCAGATTCAACGTGCGCGCACACAAGGCCGGCCGCATGCCGAGATCAATGCCGGTGAACTGCATCGACAGGTCGGTGGCTATCCACCATCCTCCCATGGAATGCCGCAATGCTGCAATGCCATGCGAGGGGAAATGAGCAGTCGCGATACTGTGGTGTTCGAGCCGCCAAAGGGCAAAGGCGCGTCGCTCACGATTCGATACGAGCTGACGAGATAATCCGAAGCGTCCCGCACTACGCGCGTGGGGTCAGTGAAGAGAATCGAATGAAGCTGAGAAGGCACGCGCAATACGTCCGAACATCTCGGGTCAGTCTGTCACCAGCACGATGGTGAACTTTGGTAAGCCGAACCCTCGTCAGCAGGTCTCGCAGATTAGCGTTGCTTCGCTGCGGATACCTCCAGGTCTTGTGTAGATCCCTGTCAGAGTTCCATCGTCATTCATCTCATAGACCGCCTTGATGTCTCGTTCCTTGTTCACAGGAACGATGAGTTTCTCGCCTTCAAAAGTGGCGGTCCGCGGCACCCAACCGGCATCCCTAACGTTCCGATTCGTGCCCCAGGAATAGATGACCTGCGCAGTCGTTGGTGTCACTTCGGTTACGACCAGGTATCCATCTAGAGTGCCTCCCCAACGCCCATGCCACCTTCCGAGAAAGGCTGCTTGGGAATCAGGAACATTACTGGTGTCAGTTTGGTGGAGTGCCCCCCAGAATTGAGACAGGTAAAAAGGTGACAGTTCCGCGAGGAGGAACTGAACCTGATGGGTCGAGCAAGACGCTTCAGTCGGGAGTTCAAGCTTGCGACGTTGGCGCGGAGGGAGGCCGGGGAGAACGTCTCGGCGCTGTCGCGCGAGTTGGGGGTGCGGCGCAAGCTGCTGTATCAATGGCGTGACGCCTTTCGGGCCGGTGGTCCTGAGGCCTTGCGCGGTCAGGGTCGCCCGCGCAAGGCGGCAGCGGCGGCTGGTTTGCCGGATGCCGGTGGGCAGTCGGCGGTTGGGCA
>JAKSDN010001274.1 GCA_022360075.1 Kiloniellales bacterium
CACCGCCGGATCGGCACCCGCCTTGGAGGCGAAGAGCAGCGCCTCGGCGACCGCCTGCACCGTGGAGCCGACGATGATCTGGTTGGCCACTTTGCACACCTGGCCGTCGCCATTGCGCGTGCCGATCAGCGTGACGGTGCTGCCCATCGCCTCGAACAGCGGCAGCACGCGCTTGAAGGCGGCTTCGGGCCCGCCGACCATGATGGTGAGCGTGGCGTTCTCGGCCCGCGACGCGCCGCCGGAGACCGGCGCGTCGAGGTAGTCGCAGTCGTGCGCGGCGATACGCTCGGCAAAGCTGACCGTCGCCGTCGGCGAGATCGAGCTCATGTCGACGACTGTCATCCCCGGCGAGAGACCGGCGGCAACGCCGTCCTCGGCGAAGAGCACGGCCTCCACGTCGGGCGTGTCCGGCACCATGATGAACACGATGTCCGAGGCCTCGGTCACCGCGCGGTTGCTGGCGCAGACCGCGGCGCCGGCCTCGATCAGCTCGGGCGGCAGCGGCGGCTCGAAGTCCGGGATCGCGAGCGCGTAGCCGGCGCGCTGCAGGTTGCGAGCCATGGGCCGGCCCATGATCCCGAGGCCGATGAAGCCGACACGCGGCGCTGCGTTACTCATCGAAGCTCTCCCGAGTTGAAGTCTGTTCCGGCTAGGTCATGTGCCCGAGGGGTAGAGCGCCGTGCTCCTTCAGGCGGTCGAGCACGATGCGCGACTGCACGCGGGCAACGGCCGGATGGGTCAAGAGAACGTCGTTGACCAGGCGCGACAGGGCGTCGAGGTTGCGGGTGACGACGCGCAGCAAGTAGTCCGCCTCGCCGGTCAGGGTGAAGGCGTCGAGCACCTCCTCGCGCTCGCGCACCAGCGCCTTGAAGCTCTCGGCGTTCTCGCGGGTGTGGGCGGTGAGCGTGACCTGCATGAAGGCGGCGATCTCCAGGTGCAGCGCCCGCGCAGAGAGCACCGCCCGATAGCCGCGGATCACGCCGGCCGTCTCCAGGCGCAGGCGCCGCCGCGAGCACTGCGAGGCGGAGAGGTTCACGCGCTCGGCCAGATCCTGGTTGGTCAGTCGGCCGTCCTGCTGAATCGCGGCCAGGAGCGACAGGTCGAAGCTGTCCAGAGTGACCATTCCGTGCGTCAAAATCCAAATCTGTGATGGAAATGTGTAGCAAAGAGGATTAATTCCTGCAAGAACGTGCAGTTCGTGCGTTCTTTCTCTGCTAACTTTGCAGCGCCTATATAGGACGCGAGGGGCAAGCCGCGGCGGCTGTTCGGCCGGCCCGTGCCCCTCTCGCTGGTGGGAGGAAGACACACATGGCATCTGCGGCGGAGCGGCTCACCGAGGAGAGCCCCGACCTCTGGGAGAACCCGATTGGGACCCAGGGCTTCGAGTTTATCGAGTA
>JAKSDN010001356.1 GCA_022360075.1 Kiloniellales bacterium
CTCGAGCGGGCCGCGCAACGACTGTTCCCGAACCGGCCAGCGCCCGAGACGGCCAAGACCAGCGCGATCTACGATTGGCGCGAGGGCCAGGTACAACTCTCGCTCGCCCTGCCGACCCCCGCCGAGCAGCGCAGCCAGCCGCTCTGCCGAGCAATCTTCGAGCGGCTGGTGACCGAGATGGCGGGCAGCGCGCCCCAGGGCGCCCGCGCCGCCGGCTGGTACCTGCACCACGCCTTCACGCCCAAGGCCCACGTCTGGACCAGCCGCTTCGAAGACAGGGGCACCAAGCTGCTGGAGGTCGTGCGGCTCGAAGTCTCCCTGCGCGCCGCCCCGCACCGCGCGCTCGCCGGCGACAAGCGCGAGGTCCGCTGCACCGGCCGCCTCGACGCCACGCTCGACGCTATCGCGGTGGAGCTCTTGGGGTGACGGCGGTGCCGGCGCTCTTGAAGAGCAAGCGTCACGTCACATGCCTGACGCTGTCCATCCTTTGATGGAGCACTCGGACAACTTCGATACCGCCATCTGCAGCACGGTAGAAAACGACGTGACTGCCTTGTGGATAGCTGAACAAACCCGAACCAAGCTCGCCTCTGCGCTTGCCGCGCTCCGGTGCTTTCGCTAGCCAACGCATTCTATCGCGGAGCTGAGCCACGTATTCCCGTGACTTCGTCGCACCCCAGTGCCGTAAGGTGAAATCGCGGATCGTCAGGATGTCGCTTCGTGCCTTGTGGGAAAGCCGGTAACGCGCCACCTCAAGGGCTGTCCTCGCCGATCAGCTCCGCGAAGAAGGCCTCGCCGTCAACGGAACGGCCCGCGTCGAGATCTTCGAGCCCACTGCGAAGCTCAGCCTTGAGTCTCTCTTCCTTGATGGCCTCCAGGGCGTCGAAGTCCTGCGCCGAAAGAACCACGGCGACCCGGCGGCCATGCTTCTCGATCGCAACCGGCTCCCGCTGCGCGGCATCCAGCAGCTCTCCGAAGCGGTTCTTCGCATCTCTGGCGGCAATGTTGCGCATAGCGTCTCACGTCCGTCGGTGATGCGCTAAAATAGCCATTTTGGATACTTTGGTCTATCTGCTTGACTCGCCGTCTGCGCACTCTCGGCGCCGGTTCCTTGTGGGCCGGCCTGGAATTGATGGCTCTTCGGGTGTGTTAGACTGATCCATTGCTCCGCCGGGCAGCCGAGGCTCGTTGGCGTGTCGGAACCCAGTCAGTCGCAGCCGTCTTCGACCGACGTGAAGGACGAGGTGTTGCATCTGCGCACCGTGCACTTCTCGCTGCTGGTCGCCTGCGTGGCGCTCTACGGCCTGACCTTCGCGAGCCAGACCGACGAGTACGACAAGGCGCAACGCCAGCTCGCCGCGCTGCAGGACATGATCGCCGGCTGGAGTCCCACATGGCTCGAAGCCAGCGCGGCCGCGGCAGTCGCGGAGCAGGCGCCGGTCATCGACACGGCCATCGCGCCGGCCGCGGATTGCTGGCCTTGCCGCGA
>JAKSDN010000762.1 GCA_022360075.1 Kiloniellales bacterium
CCTGCCCAATGATCTCGAGAAAGACCTAGAAATTCCAAACTGCTAAATCACCAGAAAACTATGTGATGATCGCCAACTGATGCCCCAAATTCTCCTATTGGCTATTCCCTGCCCCACCAGTCACCGAGTCTTTAACGCCGGCCTACCTCCATTTGCGGAAAATCAAGCTCACATTCCATAGTTGAGGCTGTTCACCAGCCCCCGCTTCAAAGCGGTACGGCGATGAAGAGAGCGCCACGCTCAATCACCCAAACACCCCCTTGAACCGCCCGATGCAGCGCCTGAACCCGGCCTCGTAATCGCCATCCCCCGGGTGGTAGACGCTCTCGTAGGAGATCGAGCCGGCATAGCCGTCGGCCTTCAGGGCCGCGGCGATGGGGGCGAAGTGGTCGGCGAGCTGGCCATCGCCCATGGCTCGGACCTCCAGGCGCGCCTTCGGCGTGTCGACCTGCACGTCCTTGATGTGGACGTGGCCGAGGTAGCCGCCCTTCAGGGTCTCGTAGCCCTCGGGCCAGGCGCGCTCGTGGCAGTAGCAGGCGTTGGCCGGGTCCCAGAGCACCTTGAGGGTGCCCTTGGCGCCGAGGTCGTCGATCAGCTTGCGGCCGGTCCAGGCGGAATGCACCATCGTGCCGTTGCCGGTCTCGACGACGAGCGTGACGCCCTCGGCCTCGGCGAGCGCGACGGCCGGGGCAATCAGGGGCAGGAGCGCGTCCCAGGCGCCCTTGGCGACGTTCCAGTCCTCCGCGCCGTGGGCGCCCCAGAGGATCATCTCCTTCTTGCCCGAGAGGATGCGCACCAGCGGGCAATCGAGCTCTTGCGCCGTCGCGATGCAGCGCTTGAGCGCATCCATGTGCTTCGTGTGCGCGGCATCACCCGCCCGGGTCGTCGCCATGGGCAGGCCGGCGAAGACATGGCGCGAGATGCAGGAGACCCGCTTGCCGTGGCGGGCGATCAGAGCGCCGGCGCGGCGGCGCTCCCCGGCGTCGAGATCGCCGACCTCCTTGTCCCAGAGGTACTGCAGCTCTACGTCTTCGAGACCGAACTCGTCCATCACCGCCAAGGCATGGGCGAAGTCGCGGCTGATGCCGTCGCTGATCACGCCCAAGCGCATCTCATGGGCCCTTTCTGAATTCCGCGCCGACGATCTCCTCCAGCACCTTGGTGATGGTCCAGTTGTCCTCGGCGGGATACTTGGTGATGCCGGCCTGGAACAGCTGCAGGGCCGCGGCGGCCATGAACAGCGGCACGCCCTGCTCGCGCCCGTAGTCGTTGGAGATCGTGAGGTCCTTGTACATGGTGGCGATCGCGCTGCCGGTGCCGGTGAAGGCGCCCTCCATGATCTTCTCCAGCGCGTTGGCGACCAGCGGCGCGCCGCCGGAGGAGGTCGAGACGACCTTGTGGAAGACTTCCGGATCGACGCCGGACTTGGCCGCCAGCACGGCCGCCTCGAAAGTCGCGGCGAACATCGAGCCGAGCAGCGCCTGCAGGCAGGCCTTGACGGTCTGGCCCATGCCGGGCCGCTCGCCGACGTGATGGATGTCCTTGCCGACGGCGCGCAGCACCTCCATCTCGCGCGCCAGCACCGCCTTCGGCGCGGCGGCCATCATGGTCAGCGTTCCGCCCTGCGCGCCCGGGAAGCCGCCTGAGACCGGCGTGTCGATTAGGTCGATGCCCGTACCCTCGAGGCCGGCGGCGATCGCCTCGGCCTCCGACGGCTTGATCGTCGCCGAGAGGATGATCGTCGTGCCGGGCGCCATCGCCGAGGCCAGGCCGTCCGCGCCGAAGATCGCCGCCTGCGCGTGCGCGCCGGCCATGACCATGACGAAAACCGCCCGCGTCTTGCGCCCGACCTCAGCCGCGGAGGCGGCACCCTTGACGCCCTCGGAGACCAACTGCGCCTGGCGCTGCGCGTCCAGGTCGCGGCCCCAGACCTCGAAGCCGGCCTTCAGGCAGTTGCGCGCAAGACCGCTACCCATGTCGCCCAGGCCGATGACGCCGACCGATTTCATGCTGTTTCCAGTTCCGCTGGTGAGAGGACATGGGACCGCTGGAATACGACCCCGAAGGGGTGACTCTACATCTCGGCGTCCGTCCAAGATGCAACAAGTTTCTTCCGCAGATCAGATGGAGATGCTGTTGTTCGGTTTCACCCTCCGACAAGACGGCTCTCATCCCTAATCGCGAGCGCCGCGAAGCAATCAGACCTTCGGCCTTTCGCTCGCTCTAAGCCTTGGCGGCCGCACCGATTGAGGGATCTCCTGACGACGCATGATTCAACACGGAGCGCACAGAGGAAGCACAGAGGACACTGAGCCAATCATCGCAGCAGTGGACGAGACCATCGTCCAGGAAGGTCTAGCGGCGACGAACGAAGGCCTCGGTGATCTCTGTGCCTTCTCTGTGCGCTCTGTGTTGAGCCAAACTTGGGTCGGATCTCGTGACTTTACCGCCCGGCCGAAGTATTGCCGCTAGCGAAACTGGTTTGCTTCGCTGCGCTCGCAATGACGTTGTTCGCCCGACGGTTCTTCGAACACGAACAGATCTCTGAACTTTGCAATTCACCCACTGGCATGAAGCGGACAGCCGGCCGCCGAAGCCTCCGCTGTTGTCAGCCTTTAGCGCTTCGACTAGCCTCGACCGCAAAGGCGACTGTGTTTTTTCGACACTTAGATCCGGATAGGCTGGCGCGAGCCGGTCGATACCACGAGGGAGGACATTCATGAGACTCGCCAAGCTGCTCGCGGGAACCGCCGTAGCCCTTACGCTTGCCGTCGGCGCCGCCAATGCCGCCGACTACACGCTGCGCATCCAGACGCACTACGCACCGGAGACGGTCTCGGGCAAGCTCGCCCAGCAGTTCGTCGACGACGTGGAGACCATGTCGGGCGGCCGTGTCGACATCGAGATGTTCTTCTCCTCCTCGGTCGTGAAGTCGGTGGAGACCTTCGATGCCGCGGCGACCGGCATCCTCGACGGCGACATGACCGGCGGCGCCTATCAGACCGGCAAGAACCCGGCCTTCCAGTTCGTCGGCGACATCATGGGCGGCTACGATACGCCCTGGCAGCAGTACGCCTGGCTCTACCACGGCGGCGGCCAGGAGAAGGCCAACGAGCTCTATAATCAGTTCGGCATGCAGCTCATCGGCTGGTGGGTCTACGGCCAGGAGTCCATGTCCTCCTCGCGGCCGATCGCGGGGCCGGCCGACCTGAAGGACTGGAAGTTCCGCTCGCCGCCGGGCCTGGAGACCGAGATCTTCGCCGAGCTCGGCGCCAAGCCCATCGTCATGGACTTCACC
>JAKSDN010001462.1 GCA_022360075.1 Kiloniellales bacterium
CCAGCTATCTCCGGGTTTGATTGGCCTTTCACCCCTAACCACAGGTCATCCCGGAACTTTTCAACGTTCTCGGGTTCGGTCCTCCAGTCGGTGTTACCCGACCTTCAACCTGCCCATGGCTAGATCACCCGGTTTCGGGTCTGATCCTACGAACTCAGGTCGCCCTGTTCAGACTCGCTTTCGCTGCGCCTACGCCTAGCGGCTTAAGCTTGCTCGTAAGACCAACTCGCTGACCCATTATGCAAAAGGTACGCGGTCACGGGCTCACCGAAGGTGAGCGGCAGATGTCAGTTGTCAGATGTCAGTTGTCAGTAAGACCTGAGCCTGTTTCACGCAGCGCGTGTCACAAGGCAAAGTCCTCACTGACAACTGTCATCTGACAACTGACATCTGCCCACTCACCTTCGGTGAGCGGGCTCCCACTGCTTGTAGGCATCCGGTTTCAGGCGCTCTTTCACTCCCCTCATCGGGGTGCTTTTCACCTTTCCCTCACGGTACTGGTTCACTATCGGTCACCAAGGAGTACTTAGGCTTGGAGGGTGGTCCCCCCAATTTCAGGCAGGGTTTCACGTGCCCCGCCCTACTCGAGGATCCTGCGGGAAGGCTACCTGTACAGGGCTGTCACCTTCTGCGGCCGCTCGTTCCAGAGCGTTCCAGTTTTCCCCACAAGACCACGGGCCTGGTCCCCTTTCGCTCGCCACTACTCAGGGAGTCTCGGTTGATTTCCTTTCCTCCGGCTAATGAGATGTTTCAGTTCGCCGGGTTCGCCTCGCACGGCTATGGATTGACCGTACGATGACCCCGAAGGGCCGGGTTTCCCCATTCGGACATCCACGGATCAAAGCTTGCTCACAGCTCCCCGCGGCTTTTCGCAGCGTGCCACGTCCTTCATCGCCTCTTGGTGCCAAGGCATCCACCAGATGCCCTTTAGACGCTTGATCCCGACGAACCCCGTCGCGCACAGGGGCAAAACCCCAACACACAACCAAGACCCGCCGGTCAAACCAAAGGTCAGACTCTTCAAGACCTCATAAGAACCCGTCTTGGACCCCCGCAAAGCCGAGCCGGCAACAACCAGCCCAAAGCCGCAAAGGACAGCCAAAACAGGCCCTCGCACTCTTCCGATCAACAATGTCAAATAGATGGCAGTTGTCAGGTGACAGTTGCCAGTCACCCTGGCGACCGTCTTCGACAGACTGTCCAAAACTCTAAACCCGGATCAGATAGCCCCGACGTGTCCCGCCACCCCAACTGACAACTGTCACCTGACATCTGTCATCTGAATGGTGGAGCCGGACGGGATCGAACCGACGACCTCCTGCTTGCAAAGCAGGCGCTCTCCCAACTGAGCTACGGCCCCGGGGCTCAGCTGGCAGTTGTCAGTTGCCAGATGTCAGTAAAAGGGACTGCCTTGCAGCAACCAGCCCGACTCACTGACAACTGTCAGCTGACATCTGTCACCTGAATGGTGGGCCGGGGAGGATTTGAACCTCCGACCTCACGCTTATCAAGCGCGCGCTCTAACCAGCTGAGCTACCAGCCCGGGAGGTCGTTGCCAGTTGTCAGATGGCAGTTGCCAGTTACCAGGGCTCTTACTGGCAACTGTCATCTGACAACTGACTTCTGTCTCTGATCCGGAAGGGATGCGGAGGCGGCGGCCGGTTTGGGCTCGGTGCCGGAAGTTGTAAGGGCTAACCGGATAGCCACGGCCCCAAGACCGAAGTCCCAGAGACCGCAAGCTGCCCGATCATCCTTAGAAAGGAGGTGATCCAGCCGCAGGTTCCCCTACGGCTACCTTGTTACGACTTCACCCCAGTCGCTGACCTTACCGTGGTCGGCTGCCTCCGAAGTTAGCGCACCGGCTTCGGGTAAAGCCAACTCCCATGGTGTGACGGGCGGTGTGTACAAGGCCCGGGAACGTATTCACCGCGGCATGCTGATCCGCGATTACTAGCGATTCCGACTTCATGCACTCGAGTTGCAGAGTACA
>JAKSDN010001021.1 GCA_022360075.1 Kiloniellales bacterium
CCCATGCCGAGACGGTTGCCTGGTCGAAGGTCCTCTTGGAGAAGGACAGCGGCAAGATCGTCGGCGCGCACATGGTGGGCCATGGTTCCGAGGAGGTAATCCACCTCTTCGCCTTCGCCATCAAGCACGGCATCACGGCGGACGCGATGGCCGATACCGTCTACGCCTATCCGACCTTCTCGTCGGATCTCAAGTTCATGATCCAGTAAGCCCGATTCGGAAGACCGCGGCCCGGATCGAAATCCTCCGGCAGCCGGGCCAGATGCGCGGCGCAGCGTCGGCAGTCCGAGCTGCCGAAGCCGGGGACCGGGACGTCGGTCCCGGGCAAAGCGCGGACTCGCTCGAAGAGATCGCATTCCCGGCCGCTTGGCGCGAGCGCGACCGCGGAGACCGAACCCACTGCCGTCAGACGGTCGACATGCCAGCGCTGCGGCTTGTCCGCGCGCAAATGGCGTGCGACTCGCGCCTTGAGCCCACCGGGGCCATAAGCACTGCCGCAATAGGCGTAGAGACCGGGTGAGAGCATCGCGGGCGGCCTGCCGGGCAGCGCCATCAGCAGCGGTTTCTCAAGCGTGATGACCAGCAGATAGGCACCCTTTGCGTCGGTCAGGGCTCCCTCGGCCTCGACGCGATTTCCCCTCTCCCTCGAGGGGAGAGGGTATTTGCGGATGGCCACGGAACCAGGCTACCCCAAATGCTTGGCCAGGAAAGCCAGGCTGCGTTCGCGGGCCAGGCGGGCGCTTTCGGCGTGGTAGGTGGCGCGCTGGTCACAGTTGAAGCCGTGGTCGGCGGGATAGAGATGCTGGGGCACCTCGGGATGCGCGGCCGCGATGATCGCACGGTTCTCCGCCGGGATCCCATCGTCCTGCTCGCCGAAATGCAGCTCGACCGGGCAGCCCGGTGTCTCCGCGCTGAGCTCGTGGATGTGGCCGCCGTAGTAGCCGACCGCAGCCGCGACCGGGCAGCGGCAGGCCGCGAGCCAGGCGACCGTGCCGCCCCAGCAATAGCCGATCACGCCGACCTTGCCGGCCTCCTCCACCGCGCCGACGGCCGCCGTCACGTCCATCGCCGCTTGGTCCAGAGAGACCTGCGGCCGCAGCGCGCGGCCCTTCGTCATGTCGTCGGCCTCGTAGCCGAGCTCGACGCCCCGCTCGACCCTGTCGAACAGTGCCGGCGCGACGGCGAGAAAGCCGTCGGCCGCGAAGCCGTCGGTCACCGCGCGGATGTGGCTGTTGACGCCAAATATCTCCTGGATCACGACCAAGCCGGCCCGCGGGCTGCCGCTCGGTCGTGCCAGATAGGCGTCGAGCGCGTGGCCGTCTGC
>JAKSDN010000147.1 GCA_022360075.1 Kiloniellales bacterium
CTGGACCGGCGAGGTCGCCTACTTCGGCACGGTCGGCAACGTCCAGGACGACGGCTCGAAGAAGAGCAATGCCGACGCCCGCAGCCGCTACCAGACGGGCAATCAGCTCTGGCACTCGGACTCTTCCTTCCGCGAATTGCCCTCCTACGTCTCCATCGTCCATGCCTACGAGGTGCCGGAGGAAGGCGGCGCCACCGAGTTCGCCTCGATGCGCGCGGCCCATGTGCGCCTGCCCGAGGATCTGCGCGAGACCGTCGCGCCGCTCCGGGTGTTGCACGACTATGTCTTCTCCCGCAGCCAGGTCGCACCGGTCGACCCGAATCACGCCGCCTCGCTGCCGCCGGTGCTGCACCCTCTCGTGCGCGAGAACCCGGCCAACGGCCTGAAGAACCTCTTCATCGGCTCCCACGCCCGCTCGATCGCCGGCTGGTCCGGCATCGACAGCCGCCGCCTGCTCGACGACCTGCTCGCCCGCGCCACCCGGCCGCAGGACGTCTACGCCCACCCTTGGCAGCCCGGCGACACCGTGATCTGGGACAACCGCTGCCTGCTCCACCGCGGCACCGGCTACGACGCCGACCGCTGGCGCCGCCGCATGCGCCAGACCCGGGTGGTCGGGAGTGAGCGGGGGGTCGTTCCAGGGGACGGAGCGGGCTGAGCGAGCGTGCCCTTCCCCGCGCGTTAAGCAAAAGGACAACAGCGGAGCGGACAGTTCCGCTTCGCGTCTGAACCCGAAGTCTGTTCCCTATTGCCCCTCTATCGAAGACGCAGAGCTCACGCGTTCGCTGGCGAGCAGGAGGCCCGTCACCCGGTGGCCGTTGTCCGACAGAGGAAGCGCCAGCCGCACGTAGCAGTGATCGACCAACGCCGCGGTGCGGTAGCGCCGCCGCCGCAGATCGGGCCGCCAGGTCTCCACGACCCGACGGAACGGCGCCGCCACGCTCTCGAGCTCTTCCGGCTGGTGAATGTCCTCCAGGAGAAGGCCGCGCAACTCGCGCCCCCGATCCTTGCAGACATCGGTCCCGGCCAATCGCGTCCGGAAGGCCCCCGGCCCTTCCACGTCGATCAGCACGAGGCGCGAGAGAAGCGGAACCGGGAAATTGAGGGGATCCAGGTTGGGCCGTCGCGGTGCCGGCAGGTGACGAGCCCACCAGCCATGCAGTTCGCCGAGCAGCGGAAACGCCGCCAGGCAATCGAGCGGCAGCGCCTCATCCGCGCAAAGCAGCTCGGGCTCGGCGAACTTCATGGTCCCTACCTCCCCGGCGGGTCGATGAGAGTCCTAAATGTCGGATCTTCGCAGGATTCTCCATTTCGGCAAACAACGTGCCACGGCCGCCGGAAAGGGATCCGGCGCCCAACCGCGCGGGTGGAACAGAGGAAACTGTGGTCTGTCCCCTATTCTCCCGGGAGCGTTTGGCACGCCTTGCCAATGGCGAGAAAGCGATTGTAGATGCTGCGAGATAGCCGCCCTCGCCGAGGCGGGAGAGGGCAAGTATGAGAAACAACGACGAAAGGAAACCCGATGAATTGGAAGCTTTCAGCCTTGGCGGTCGCCGGATCTCTACTTGTGGCCGCGTGTGGCGATCGCGTCGAAGTGCCGCCGGCACACGTCGGCAAGATCCTCACCAAGACCGGCTACAAACCGGAAACGGTCCCGCCCTCGAAGTTTCGGCTTGAAGCCTGCTGGGCCTATTGCGACCGGCTGATCTTGCTGGAGGTCGCCGACAGGGGCATGACGGAGTCGTTCAAGCTGTTCATGCCGAAGGACCAGCTCAACATGGAGTTCGGCATTCGCTTCACGCTATCGGCGCGGAGCGATGAGAATTCCATCAATCGGATCTTTGACCGCATCCCAGCCGTCGAGAATGAGGACAGCGGCGATCTCTATATCCCGCTGGAGCGGGTCTACACGACCTATGGGCAGCCTGTGCTCCGCGAAGTCATCCGCACGGCGGTAGCGAAGTACGCCATCAACGAAGTCGCTTCGAGCCGCGAACGCTTGAACCAGGAGATCTTTCAAGCCGTCTTGGCAGCACTGGAAGACACGCCTTTGTCCGTGAAGCGCTTGGCTTTCGCCGATCTCCAGTTTCCCCAGGTCATCACGCAGGCCAAGGAGGCGGCGGCCGAGCGGCGCATCGAGATCGAGCGTGCCGAAGCGCAAAAGCAGATCCGGCTCGTAGAGCTTCAGACCGAGCTGGAGACGGCCCGCATGGAGCGCAACATCCGCAAGGAGCGGGCCGAAGCCGCATTGGAGGAAAACCGAATCTTCGCACAGTCGGTCACCGATAAGTACCTGGCTTACAAGCGCTTGGAAGTCCTGCAGACGCTTGCCAGCAATCCGAACGCGGTCTTCGTGCCTTTCGAGGCTTTGGGCACCCTCGGTCTGGAGAACCGCATCTTCCGCGCTGAGATTAGGAGCGCTCAGTGATGTGGGAGATCAGCAGTCAGATCGGCAACCTGGCGTTCGCTCTGCTTGGCGATTTCGCATTCGCCGTGACGCTTGTTGCCCTCTTGCTCTGGGCTGTCTGGCTTGCCGCGTGGGTGCGACGCGGACTGAAGGCGAGGGAACAAAGGCGCTGGTTCGCGGATCATCTCTTTGGCGGCGGTGTTCGCATCCTTACCGGACTTTTTCTCATCAGCGTCATTTCTTCGGTTGGTGCCAACGCGCCGAAGGTGACGCTCGAAACGGACGAGCGAGCGACGGAGCGCCGCATCCAAGAGGGCCGAGAGGGTGACCTGGCTCCGTTGAACCAAGCGCCAGCGCGCGTTGTCCCGGACGATGAGCGGGAACGGGAGATGCGCCGTCTAGACGAAGAGACGGACGCCCGGACCAGCGCGGAGCGGGAATGATGCGTCTCCCCGCCGCCGCGAGGAGAGATGCTTTGAGCAAGCGCTGGCGGCGGCCCCCACTATCGAAATGGCCTTGCAATCTGTCCGAGAAACAGGGGTGCAGTTCAGGGGTCTGTCCCCTGTTCTCCATGAAATCGAAACTCAAAGGAGAAGACCCGCATCGCCGATCACGGGCAGGATAGCCGCCACGCCGAATACGCTCACCCTTGCCGTCGCCGGCCCTCCCCGTGACTTTTGTTGCAGATTCTGATACTACTTGTATGAGCTAAAAGTTCTACTCGGGGAACTTGTTCGGAATGTGTGATGGTGAAAGAACTAAGATTTTGCAAGATAGTCTAGACTCCTTCAAAGAGGAGCATCGTGAGCTTTCTGATACCTGGAGGCATATCGAGACTAAGGCCCAAGGGACCGCCGCGATCGCCGGCATATTCGTAGCTAGTGTATTTGCCTTCATCCGCTTCCTGTCTGAAGACTCTGCTCAAATCGAAAAGGTTCTGTTGGTTTTCGCGCTTTTCTTTCTTGGGTTATCCATACTATTTTCGATCGCTGCCCTATGGGTACGCGAAGTCACGGCCGCCCCAGTCGGTGACACGTTGCACAAGTTGGTCAGCGACTTATTGGACGCCGGTAAGGCCAAGACAGCCGAGAACCTCGACAAGTTGGTCCGGGACCAAGTCTCGATATGGAGCGATGTAAACGAAGAAATACACAA
Organism: Kiloniellales bacterium; assembly: GCA_022360075.1. The sequence goes on from JAKSDN010000147.1 coordinate 3,563, forward strand.
TACAAATCATGGTAAGGCGAGACACCTTTTCCGCGCACAAGTTTCACTCGTACTAGCCATAACGACGGTGGCAGCACTTGCGCTTCTACGAATTCTTGGTTGAGCTACAGGGAAGCAGTGTATGGCCAATATCTGTGTCACATGCGAGATACCTGCGAAGCCCGTCAATAACTACTGTTCGCGGCAATCTCTGGATGTGCGTTCTCTCAAGACGAAGGCCGCAAAGAAGAAGTCAGGCAAGAAAAGCCGAGCGCGTAGTACCGGATAGACCCAGTGCTGTCGTCCGTTTTTATCCTGCGCGAGGTCGGTTGCGACGACCGAACGATCGGCGCCTTCCTGGGCCACCGCACGCCCGAGGTGACCCGCAAGCAAACCGAGAAGCACCGCCGCACCAAGCTGGCGATCGTTCACCTCGATCAAGCGTGCCTGGGACAAGACGACAACGATAGAGTCCGGCAGCACCGCTGATTGTGCAAACCGATTACAAAACCGGCCAGCCTATATTCGCTAAGCCTTTGAAAAGTGGTGGGCGCACAAGGACTCGAACCTTGGACCCGCTGATTAAGAGTCAGACCGCCTGAGCCGAACGAACGGGCAGCCGTTTGCACAGAAGCGCAGAAATCAAGGAATTCTGCCCTTCCCGCCCCTCTTCCATTGCGAACCACCCTACCCCCTTTTACACTTTCGCGTGGTCACTCAGTGGTCACTCAGATCCGTAGGGGTCGGAGGCGCTGCATCGGACGTAGGGGTCCGGCTTCATGAAGCTCACCGTAAGAGCCATCAAGGCCCTCACCTATGCCGGCGGCTGGGATGTTCGCTGGGATGATGAGCTGCCCGGTTTCGGCGTGCGGCTCTTCCCGAGTGGGCGGAAGTCCTTTGTCGTCAGCTACCGGGCCGGAGGCCGGAAGCGGCTCATGTCGCTGGGCGGCTTCGGCGTGCTCACGGTCGACCAGGCCCGCGCCATGGCGCGCGAGCACCTGGTCACGGTCAGCAAAGGTGGCGACCCGCTGGAGGAGAAACGCCGGGCCGCCCAGGGCGAGACGTTCGGCGATCTTTCCGAGGCCTACATCGAGCGTCACGCCAAGCCGCACAAGAAAAGCTGGGAGGAAGACGACAGGCGTCTCAAGCAGCATATCCCGGCCGGGTGGAAGGGCCGACGCGCGGATAAGATCAGCGGACCGGACGTGGCTCGCCTGCATGCATCCATCGGGGCTCGAGCGCCATATGAGGCCAACCGGCTCTTGGCCCTCCTGCACAAGATGTTCCGCCTCGCCCCAAGCTGGGGCTTCCTGCCCGAGGGCGCCCCAAATCCAGCGGCCGGTATTACCAAGTTCCGCGAGAAGAAGCGCAAGCGTTGGGTCAAAGAGGCGGAGATCCCGGCATTGGCCGCGGCGACCGATCAAGAGCCCAACGTCTACATCCGTGCCGCTCTCTGGCTCTACTTGCTGACCGGCCTGCGGAAGGCCGAGCTGCTGCAGGCCCGCCGAACCGATATCGAATGGAAAGAGCGCGTCCTACGTCTGCCCGACACCAAGAGCGATGAAGAGCAGTTCGCGCCTCTGAGCGCCCACGCCTTGGCGATCTTGCAAGCAACGCCCGAGTTGAATGGCAACCCCTACCTGCTCCCGAGCACGATCAAGAAGCGCGGCCACCTGGTGAACATCGACAAGTCTTGGAGGCGGGTGCGGCAGATCGCCACGGTGATTCTGTGGGCGGAGAGCGAGCAGACTTCGGTTCGCCGGCTGGTGACTGACCTACGCGACGCGCTCGACCGCATGCCGACTTGCGATGAATGCATGACGGCGGCGAAGAAGATAGATCTCGAGCTCCCCACCGGGCTCATGGACGCGCGCTTGCACGACCTGCGCCGGACGGTGGGATCGTGGCTGAGCCAGGAGGGCGTGGATCTGAACCTGATCCGCGAGGCTCTGCGTCACGCGGAGATATCGACGACACTGGTCTATGCGCGCCTCGGTCGAGACCCGGCACGAGAGGCGATGGAAGACCACGGCCGGCGGTTGATGAAGATCGCAGGACGGACCCAGCCCGTGGCGTTAGCTGATGACGACGGATAGTACCGAGATTGGCGCGGCTCAGGGTAGCTCCCGAATGCCGGTCCCTACACCGGCCCGCCGCGCCGCCCCGTCCTTGTAGGGGTGCGCCAGTAGGGGGCGCCATGACCAACGAAACCGTTTCTCTTTGGGATTACCTGCACAAGC
>JAKSDN010000201.1 GCA_022360075.1 Kiloniellales bacterium
TGGCGCTTGCCGGCGCCGCAGTTCGCCGGGCAGTCGCCGGTGAGCTCGCAGAGCACGTCGACCACCTTGGCCTCGAAGCGCGCCTTGGCCTCGTGCTCGATGCCCCATTCGTTCGCCGCCAGGGCCGGCCCGGCGGCCAGGCCCAGCACACCCATGCAGAGGCGTAGCAGGTGTCTCATGGCTCACTCCCCGAACGGCTGGATGCCGAATTCCTCGTGGGTCAGGTTGACCACGCCCTTGTCGTCGGCCACCTGGGTCACGACCAGGTAGTTCACGCCGTCACGCTCGTAGAGGTCGCCGTCGACCGTGACCTGATGGGTCTGGATCTTGATGATCCGCGGGTTGCCGACGTTGTCGGTATCGTCCTCGACCTTGAGCACCACGTAGACTCTACCGTCCTCGCCGAGGATCGAGACCGGAATGCCGCCGACCGCGCACCAGACGGCGCAGAGGTGATGGGCGCTGCCCTCGGCGTACATGATCTCGGTCACGTAGCACCAGGTATCGATGATCTCGCCGGTGACCCGCACCCGCTCGGGCGTCGCAGCCAAAGCGGCGGCGCCCGACCACAAGGACGCAGCCAGCAGACCGGCCGCCGCGAGAATCGCTGTTGGTTTCATGACGCCTCCCCTCGCCTTTGTCGGCTGTGTCGGCTGTGCGCTTCGCTGGGTTCGGACTTCGTCGCCCTGACGGCCTTTGCCCACCGCGATGGCCACCCCTGACCCGCAATTTGGGGGTGCTGAGACCAGGGGCTCGGCGCGCGCGGCCGCCAGGCCGACGAAGACTTACCCGTATCCTCAGCTACTCTTGCAGGGATTGCAGGGGTTGCAAGGATTACAGGGGTTCTTGGTGGCGCAGGGATTGCACGGGTTGCAAGGATTGCAGGGGTTCTTGGCGGCGCAGGGGTTGCAGGGATTGCAAGGGTTCTTGGCCGCACAGGGGTTGCAGGGGTTACAGGCGGCAAGCTGCACAGGGGTCTCGGCCGCCTGCACGCTGGCCGCCGGCAGGGCCGCCGCGCCCGCGACCAGGACCGCCGCGCTCAACAGGGCCGCGGTCTCCTTCATCTTGCTGCGCTCGTTCTTCGCCATGATCGGCACTCCCTTCCGCTTCGCTGGAATCCAAGGCGCCGGTCGGGAAGCTCCAAGGGCCGCCCGGCTCACCCGGAAGGCCCGACACGCCGCCGCTCACGCCCAGATGTGGCACAGCGATGTCAAGCGCGCATAAAGGGAGCTTAAAGATTTTGTAAAGCCGCAGTCCGCGGCCCGGTCACGCCGGCAGCGTCAGCCAGATCACCGTCTCGCCGTCGCGGCAGGCCGCGCCGACCTCGCCGCCGTGGGCCTCGACCAGCTCCTTGACGATCGACAGGCCGATCCCGGCGCCGCCACTGTCACGCGAGCGCGACTTCTCGGCCCGATAGAAGCGCTCGAAGATCGCCTGCAAGTCGGCCTCGCCCAGGCCACCGCCGGTGTTGGCGAAGCTGAGCTTCAGGCCATCGGCCAGGCTCTCGGCGCTGACCCGCAAGCGGCCGCCGTGCGGCGTGTACTGCCAGGCGTTCTCGACCAGATTGCGCAGCACACGCAGCAGCTTTTCCCGGTCGCCCTGAACCGAGCGCGCCGCCTCGTCGAACTGCGTCTCGACAGTGATGTCGCGGGCGTCGAACTCATGGTGGTAGAAGTCCAGCACCTGGCCGACCAAGTCCGGCAAGACCAGGGTCTCACGGCGCAGATAGGCGCGCGCGGCCTCGGCCTTGGTGAGCTGCTGAAGATCCTCGACCAGGCGCACCAGGCGCAGGATCTCGTCCTGCAGCATGGCGAGCGTCTCCTTCGACGGTGCCACCACACCGTCGGCCAGCCCCTCGAGGTAGCCACGCACATTGGTCAGCGGTGTGCGCAGCTCGTGGGCGATGTTCGCGACCATCGTCCGGCGCAGGCCTTCGACCTGCTCCAGGCTGTCGGCCATGCGGTTGAATGCGAGGCCGAGCTCGCCGACCTCGTCGCGCGTCATGGCCTCGACCCGCGCCGAGTAGTCGCCGGCGGCGATGCGCCGCGACACCTCGGTCATATCCGAGAGCGGTCGCAGGACCCAGCGGGTCAGCAGGAAAGACAGCAGCACGGCCACGCCAAGCGCCAGCAGGCTCGCCTGGATCAGGTAGCGGTGCACGGCGTCCAGGAACATCTGATGGGTATCGGCGGGATCGATCTTGTACTGCTCCATCAGCGCCGAGAAGTAGTCCGCGGCCAAGACCTCGATCGCCGTCCAGACGACGAGCATGATCACGGCGATGCTCGGCAGATTGATCGCCAGCAGCTTCCACAGCAGCCTGCCCTTCATGGCGTCCTCCCGCGCGCGCTCGGTCCCCCCGGATTGGCGATAGGATCGGCGAAGCGGTAGCCGAGGCCGTGCACGGTCTCGATGAACTGCGGCTTGGCGGGATCGGCCTCGATCTTGCGCCGTAGCTTGCCGATGTGCACGTCGATCACGCGATCCACAACGACCTCGCCGCGCTCGTAGAGCCGGCTCAGCAACTCGGACCGGTTAAAGACCATGCCGGGCCGGCTCATCAGGGCCTGCAGCAGCTTGAACTCGGTCGGGGTCAGAATAACCTCGTCGTCTTCGAGCGTGACCCGATGGCGCTGCGGGTCGAGCGTCAGCGGCCCGTGCACCAGGACTTTTTCCGGGCGCGCCCGGGACAGGCCGGCGCGGCGCAGGATGGCCTTGACCCGCTCGACCAGCTCGCGCGGGCTGAAGGGCTTGACGACGTAGTCGTCGGCGCCCAGGGAAAAGCCGACGATGCGGTCGGCCTCCTCCTCGCGCGCGGTCAGCATGACGATGGGGACGTCGGAGGTCTTGCGTAGCTCGCGGCAGACATCCCAGCCGTCGAGCCCCGGCAGCATGACGTCGAGCACGACCAGCACGGGCTTGCGCTGACGCGCGAGCTCCAGGCCGCGGCCACCGTCGCGCGCCGTGACCGTCTCGAAGCCCGCCGCGGTCAGGTAGTGCCGCACCA